>JBJXGO010000173.1:0-6914 GCA_046160345.1 Saprospiraceae bacterium | reverse complement strand
TAGCCATTGTGGTGGATGCGCAGCATTTATGCGTTTCTTCAAGAGGCGTTCAAGACGTGAACAGCAGCACCATCACGGCCTATTATGGCGGTGCTTTTATGAAGGAAGCCCGGAAAAACGAGTTTTTGCAGTACCTGAATCTCCCGGCGAAGTCGAAGGTTTCGGAAGTAATGTTGTCGTAGGGTAGGGGTTTTAGGGGTGATATAAATAAAAAGAGGCCACCAATTGGTGACCTCTGAATTGATCGGAAAGGCACGATATTTTTAGTTTGGCGACTCAACTAACTATTGCCTTTCCTTATTAATTTATTTCATGCACAAAATCTCCCGACGCGTAGTATAATTGCACTAAATTATCCATCACCTAAATGGGAGATAACCAGGTATTCGAGGCTACATATTTGAAATACTACCCAGTCTTGCTGGTATATGGAAAGGACCCAAAATTATTCAAAGAAGACATGTTGCATTTGAATGCTGATGGGTATGCACTTTGGACAAAAGCAATACAGGAATTACTTAAAAGTTTGTAACTATAATACCAAAAGATGCCGGAATGAAATACACCGTCATTACTTCGAAACATCACGATCGCTTTGCATCATGAAAAATATTATTTTCTTCCTCTTTTTACTGCCCTTATTCGCTTTTTCCCAAAGCAGCATTGAGAGAGTCGAGCCAGATTTTTGGTGGACGGGCATGAATAATACACAATTGCAAATAATGGTTTACGGGAAAAACATAAGCCATTTAAAACCGCAAATTAAATATGAGGGCATTTCCATCCAGAAAACCGTTTCGATGGAAAACAACAATTACTTGTTTATTTATTTGAACATTGACAAAAACACCGCAGCGGGCGATGTCAAGATAGAATTCAAGAATGCGGAAAACAAAACAGTGTTGACCCGAATTTATCCTATTTTGAAAAGAAAAGCCAATGCAGCACTGATAAAAGGCTACAATAACGCTGATGTGATGTGCCTTATCACGCCCGACCGTTTTGCCAATGGCAACCCCAGCAATGACAATATCGAAGGCATGGTTGACACTTTAAACAGGAGCGATAAATGGGGTCGGCACGGCGGCGATATCAAGGGTCTGATTGACCACCTCGACTATTTTTCAGAGATGGGGTTTACAGCAATATGGCTGAACCCTATCCTGGAAAACAAACAACCACAATGGTCCTACCACGGATATGCCACGACGGATTATTATAAAGTGGATGCCCGTTTTGGCACCAACGAAGATTATTTAAAATTGGCGGTAAAAGCACGGGGAATGGGGATCAAAATAATCATGGACATGATCGTAAACCACTGTGGTTCGGGCCATTGGTGGATGAATGATTTGCCGTCCAAAGACTGGATCAATAATCCCGATCATTTTATCGGCACCTCACACCGCCGCACAACTTTGCGTGACCCCTATTCTTCCGAATACGACACGAAAAATTTTTCCGACGGCTGGTTTGTAAAAGCAATGCCCGACCTGAACCAGCGCAATCCGGAAATGGCCACTTATTTGATCCAAAACACCATTTGGTGGATAGAATATCTCGGACTATCGGGTATCCGCATGGACACCTACCCTTATTCCGATAAAGATTTCTTGAGGGACTGGACATGCGCCGTCATGGACGAATATCCATATTTTAATATCTGCGGCGAAGAGTGGAATTTAAACCCCATTATTTTGGCCTATTGGCAAAAAGGGAAATTAAACCCCGACGGCTATACTTCGTGTCTGCCCGGGCTACTGGACTTCCCGTTGCAGCACGCATTTGTCAATGCTTTGATGGATGAGGAAAAATGGAACTCGGGTATGGTAAATTTATACGAAATGCTCTCTCTCGATTTTATTTATGCCGATCCTTTTCAACATGTCATTTTTCCCGACAACCACGACATGAGCCGCATTTTTACGCAATTAAATGAGGACTATGATTTTTTAAAAATGGCCATTATTTACTTTTCGACGATGCGTGGTACGCCGCAGTTTTATTACGGTACGGAAATTTTGATGTCGAATAAAGGGGATGATAGCCACGGCAATATCCGCAGCGATTTTCCGGGTGGCTGGGAAGGTGATAAAATAAATGCGTTTACTGGAGTAGGTCTGACGGACAAACAAAAAGATATGCAGGCATTTTTCAAAAAAATATTGAACTGGCGAAAGAAATCAATTGCCATCCATGATGGAAAATTGATGCACTTTGCGCCACAGGAAAATGTGTATGTTTATTTCCGCTATAGTGAGCAGCAAAAAATCATGGTAGTTTTAAACAAAACAGATGAGGAACGGGAAATTGACCTGGCACAATATGCAGAGATGTTGGACAAGGGAGCGACAGGGAAAGATATCATTTCTGAAAAAGAAATAATATTAAATGAGAAATTGACCCTTGAGCCGAAGCAAGCGCTGGTTTTTGAAATAAATGAAAGGTAATTATTCCGACAAGGTGACCTTCTCAACAAACCTACCATTAACGGCGATTAACTTTCATGAGGGGCTTTGGCCAATTGGTGTAAGTTTAATGAATTCCGCCGAATGTTAGAGCATTTTCTATCCTTGGATAGGCTTCAATACGTTCCTCTTGATTTATCGGAAGTTTAACGGCATAATAACGGAAGTTTAAACTACCTTTGTACTACCGAGAATATGCCGTTTACACCAAATTTCACGATCACTCCAAGGCTTGCATCCTGCCTTATGCGCATCGAGGCCGCTAAACAAGCGGTGCAGGATTTGCCCATCACGCCCTCCGTTCTTGCAACCCTGCGGGAAACGGCACGACTGTTTTCAACGCACTATTCTACGATGATCGAAGGCAACCGCCTGACCCAGGAACAAGTGTCTAAGGTGATCGAAGAACGGCAACATTTTCCTGGCCGTGAGCGCGATGAGAAGGAAGTGCTTGGCTACTACGCCGCACTGGAGAAACTGGAGAAAATTGCTGATACAGGAAAGATCGTGACGGAGAACCATATCCAGACACTCCATGCACTCGTTCTGGCCGAAGGCCGGAAAAAAGTAAAACCCACACCTTACCGGGACGGACAAAATGTCATCCGCGAGGGACGCACCCGTGGCATTGTCTATATGCCGCCGGAAGCCAAAGATGTACCCGCGCTGATGAGGGAATTGGTGGCCTGGATTACAAATTCAGAGCGATTAGAATTTCCATGTCCGATCCGGGCAGGTATCGCGCATTATCAATTTGCTACGATCCACCCTTATTACGACGGAAACGGTCGCACAGCACGATTGCTGACTACGCTGATACTCCATTTAGGCGGGTATGGCCTGAGAGGTCTTTACTCTCTGGAAGAATACTATGCGCGTAATCTTGGAGGATATTATGAAGCACACACAGTCGGCCCGGGACATAATTACTATGACGGACGTGCCGAAGCAGATATTACCAGGTGGGTGGAATATTTCTGTGCAGGGATGGCGGATAGTTTTGAAAGCGTAAAACGCCGTGCACAAGAATCCGCCGGAAGTGGGGCACAAGATTATTCACCAGCCTTGCGGTATCTCGACCCGCGTAAACGCAAAGCACTTGAATTGTTTCGTCATAGCTCCACGATTACAAGCCATGATGTAGGAGTACTGTTTAGTATTTCAGATCGTGCGGCTCGCAATTTATTATCGGCCTGGGTGGACGATGGCTTTGTGGTGGTTGCTGACCCTTCAAAGAAGAGCAGGAAGTATGGGCTATCTGATAACTATCAATCCATGATTTACAGTTAAATAGGCAGATGCCCACGGCATTGGCCCATTTGGTGATTTGGGTATGAGGGTAAATAGGTAAAGTTCCTGCCTGGCATAATTTAGGTATTATATTTGTCGTGCCTTAATATGGGATTGAAAACCAGCTTGTTACTTGTAAAAAAGAGGAATATTCAAATAAATTAAAAAATAAATTCGATGCCTGAGAAAAACCTACTTATTACTGCCCACAAAAGCATCGTCCTTCAAGAAGAGAATGACGAAGTTCAACAAGTCATTGTTGATGGGGTACCACATGATTTTCCTGAGCCTGCTACTGATAGTTCGAGCAAAAGAGCCTTTGCTACAAAATTAATGCGTGAGCATTATTCCGAGATTTTAAGGAGCCATTTTGAGAACCTGATTATCTTGACTGGTGCGGGTTCATCTGTGGGATTTGGTGGGCCTTTAATGAAAGACCTGTGGCAGAGTGTCGAGGAGCATTTTACAGAAGCTCGATTTAGAATTTTTTGTGAAAAGGTTGGGTTTGATTATACCAAAAAAGATTTAGAAGGCTTCCTTTCAAGAGCAAGTGTAGCGAAAGACTTTATAGCACTGGAAGGTGATGAAAGCCTGGCGGATGTTATCTCCCAATGTGAGAGTATAATCTATGCTAAATGTAAGTTCCTGCTACCGGAAGATGCGCCCCATGTGCACTTCATGAACAAAGTTACCAATCGAAAGCTTAAAGATCCAAGGGTAAAAGTTTTCACATTGAATTATGACAGTCTTTTCGAGCAAGCATCTACCAAAGGAAATTTTACAGTGATCGATGGGTTTTCGTTCACCTCGCCCAGGACGCTAAGTGGCAGAAATTTTGATTACGAC
The DNA here is from genome assembly GCA_046160345.1 of Saprospiraceae bacterium. Taxonomy (GTDB): domain Bacteria; phylum Bacteroidota; class Bacteroidia; order Chitinophagales; family Saprospiraceae; genus M3007. The sequence goes on along the minus strand of JBJXGO010000173.1, from coordinate 2,310 downwards.
ATCGTTTACAGAGAAAAAAGCCGTATTAAAGAAGAGGAGAGTTTTGTGCCCAAAGTGTTTCACCTCTATAAGCCTCATGGTTCTATAAATTGGAAGTTAGAAGAAGGAACGGGGAGAGTAATTATCGATGATAATCCAGACAAGCCATTACTCATATATCCAAAAGACAGCAAATATGAGAACTCTTATGAGCAACCATTTTTTGAGATGATGTCACGTTTTCAGCAAAATCTCCGAAATGACAATGTAATGCTCATTTGTATTGGCTTTAGTTTTTGGGATAAACATATCGTAACGGCAATAAAAGAAGCAGTTGAGCAAAACCCAAGTTTCCGTCTTTTAATTGTCAACCCAAGTATCAGTGAGCCTATGTCTCCCTTCATTGAACTAGCCAAACATCAACTAAACATTACTTACATATCAGAAAAATTTAACGATTTCGCGGAAAATTATCCATTTTCGCCTATTTATTCAAAATCTTTTGAAAAACCCAAACAACTCCATAATGATGAGCCATCTTCCGTTTGACCACAATTATTTTATTGGATATGTAAACCAAGTTTTTCCTGACTTCGTGCGGGTTCACTTTCCTTCATCCGTGCTCTTGAACAAATTTATCCATTCTGGGGAAGAGTTCAATGCAGGACTTGTGGGTAATTATGTTACTATCGAAGGAGAGAATCACGGCTTCTTAGGGAAAATTTTAGAATTATCTCTACCAGAAAAGGAACGATTACATTTGAATGAAAAAGACTTTCAGAAGAAAGATTTTCATCCTATTGGGCGAATTGAAATACTCCTTTCATTTGATTATTTCAATCCAGAAAAAATTGGCAAAGGGCTAAGTGCATATCCTAACATTGGCTCAAAGGTTTTCGTTTCTTCTGCCCAATTCATTCAAAAATATTTTCGTGGATTTGGAGTTAAGCCTGAGCATTCGGAAGATTCTCCCGTTTTTGAATTTGGAACGCTGACTTTAAACTCGCAAACGCGCATAGAGGTCTCACAACAAGCGCTTTTTGGCAGGCATTGCGCAATTGTAGGGACAACTGGAGGTGGGAAAAGTTGGACAGTAAGTAAGTGTATTGAGGAAATTATTAAAAGCCGAGGTAAGACAATCCTCATTGATGCCACAGGAGAATACTCTGTTTTTGATGGTAACGAAAAAGTAGCACCGCCCGCAATAATTGGTAATGGAAGTTTCTTTCACTACTCAAATATGACTATCGAAGATATTTTTGTACTTCTTCGCCCTGGAGGGCAGGTTCAATCACCAAAATTACTTGATGCAATAAAATCTCTCAAAATAGTAGGTCTACTGAATACTAATATTGATGGAGATGCAATTGCTAAAATTGATGATACAACTTTTAGAATCAAAATCGATCAGCAAACTAACGAAGATATAAAGATAGAGAACGGGATAATAATTAAAAATGGACAGCATCATCGCCCCTACAATCGAATTTACTACCGGTTTATCGAACAGATAGAATCAATTGATGCATCTTTTGATATAACCAAATTGCCTTGGCAAATTCACCATGAATGTGTCCAGGAAATAAGTTTTAATGATCCATCTCGATGGGGAAATCGGCATGAGCAAAGTATCACAAATTGCACTAGTCTTATTTTGAGAACTAACAGTTTTATCCACAATCCGCATTTCAAAAATGTATTCGGGATAAATCAAGCCAAAGAAGACGGAAACGAGTTAGTTCAAAAGATCGTTGCTTTTCTTGAAAGCGACGATTGTCTACTTAGAATTGGTTTTGAGCAAGTTGGCTATGAGTTTCAAGCAAGGGAAATTCTAGCCAACTCCATTGGCAAATTTCTCATCTTGAAAGCTAGAGAAGGAATCTTTAAGACTAAACCCATAGTCTTATTTATTGATGAAGCGCACCAATACTTGAACAAACATGTAAAAGATGAGTATTTTGAGGCTACACGCTTAAACGCTTACGACCAGATTGCGAAAGAGGGCCGCAAGTATGGATTGTTCATCTGTCTAGCGACCCAGATGCCTCGTGATATTCCTACAGGTACCTTGAGCCAAATGGGAACATTCATTGTCCATCGGCTGATTATGCATAATTCCGGCCAAAGTGAACAGTAAAATCCGGTCAAAGTGAACAGTTGGAGAATGTGTTCAGCATAGTAGATTTCAAAGGTATAAAATTAGTCTTTTTGGAGGGTGTTTTTTCGCATCGAATCGCCTTTTAGTTCGATTCGATGAGCATTGTGGATAATTCGATCCATGACGGCATCTGCCAGTGTTGATTGTGTGATGAGTTGGTGCCAATGTTCGAC
>JBJXGO010000172.1:0-28737 GCA_046160345.1 Saprospiraceae bacterium | reverse complement strand
GCATTCTGCGAGCAAAAACTCCGCCTTGGGCCTGAAACGAATATTAGGGTCGTTCTCAGAAAAGGCGCGTTTCAGATAAAGATTGAGTTCAACCATAGCATCGGTATAGCATTTGGCATGGTAAAGGCAATCGGCTTTGCGCAGGCGTGCTAACCAGTATATAGGTTGTACGGCCAAAGACCTTTCGAGGGTACTTTGAAAGTCCTGAATAGCGCTTTTCCATTCGCTCTTTAACATATAAATCTTACCACGACCATAGAAAGGCTCGGGGTTGTGCTCATAAATGGCGATACTCTTGGTGAAGTCGTATAGTGCGTCGTTGTAGTTTTTCAGTTTGTAATTTACATAACCCCTGCGCTCATAAGCCAGGGCATTATGGGCATATTTTTCAATGGAACTTGTCAGTGCCTCGGAGGCCTGCTCCATACCGCCTTGTTGCACGAGTTCGCGACCGCGCATGAAATCAGAAACAGCTGCCTTGTCGGTATTAGGCTCGATAAGATGCTGGCCGAGCACTTTGCCATTTGCTACCCACCAGGCGCCCACATTTCCAGCAAGCGCATACTGTGCCACCTCTTTTAGCAATGCATTGGTGCTGTGCCAACGTTTTTGGCTACTCATCAGCGTTTGCTGGGGCACTGTGAGCGAATAGTTTTCTTCGCTGAAAACCTCTTCGGCGGTGAACAGTACATCGGCCTTGAAATAGTTTTCCACACGGGTATTCCAATGTTTCAACACCATATCATAGGCTCTTTGTGAGCCAAATTCGAGGCGGCCTCGGAAAACCACCTTTAGCGGTAAAGCTTGTTGTTGTACTGACATCCTGCGGGCTGTTTAAGTTTGAGTTGGTTTCAAGTGGCAGTGATGGCGATCCTTGGGCAATAATATGCCCGTAAACAACACACGCGCCCAAGTTGAGCGCTTATTGGTTTCCTGTTGACCAAAAGACACAGATAATCGTCTTTTTTGTCGAAAAAGAGGGACACTGCTTTGTACAACAACAAAATGAGTATGTTGTTGCTTGCTTAAAAACACGAAATCGTTGAATGATACCCTTCCTAAAAATTGGCCAGGATGAATGCGATTAAAATTCCTGACCACCAAAGGGTTGCTTTCCCAAAAGTGCTACAAAGGTGAGAAATTTTTCCTGATTGGGCAAACTAAATAGGCTAATATTTGACAAAAAAACATTTTGTTGTCATATCTCGGCGTATTTGGTTCGCTGTTTAGCTCCCTGAAGTAGGTTATAATCAGGCATTGTAAAGCAACGCCATTACAAAAATCAATTGTTCAGCATCACGGGCATCACCAACATCAGGATATCTCGGTCGGTGCTGTTTTCTTCTACCGGGGTTAAGATGCCGGCACGACTGGGGGTGCTAAACTCCATTTGTACTTCATCGGAATCAAGAATGCCTAGCATTTCAGCAAGGAAGCGGGCGTTGAAGGCGATTTTCATGGGAGCCCCATGGTAAGTACACGGGATCTGCTCGGTAGCTTCATTGGAGAAATCCAGGTCTTGTGCGCTCACAGTCAGGCTTTTGTCTGTAAGTTCAAATACCACCTGATTGGTAGTTTTATTGGCATAGATGGCTATCCTTTTGAGCGAGTTTTGAAAGTCGCTTCGGTTGGCGGTCATGTTGTTTGGGTTGTCAACCGGGATGACTGCGTTATAATCAGGGTAGCGCGCGTCAATAAGGCGGCATACCAGTTTCATGCCCCCAAAAGCGAAAAAGGCATTGGCTTTGTTGAAAGAAATGGTTACCCCTTCGCCTGGAGGGAGCGCGTTTTTGAGCAGGTTGAGCGCTTTTTTGGGCACGATGAAAGTCGTGCTTACCTCTCCGGCAAGGTGGTGGGTGCTGTATTTTACCAGTTTATGGGCATCGGTAGCGACACAGGTCAGTTTGTCGTTTTCAATTTGAAAATACACCCCGGTCATTGCGGGGCGGAGTTCGTCGGCGGAGGTTGCAAAAACCGTATTGTTTATAGCATCCAGCAAGTATTTGCTGTTGATTTTTACGACATCCACGCTATCTGGCTCCGGAATGTTGGGGAAATCTTCGCCATTTTCGCCTGCGAGTTTGTATTTGCCGTAGGAAGAGGTGATTTCAATGTTCCAATTTTCGGCGTTTACATTGAACGTGATCGGCTGTTGGGGAAGCGCTTTCAGCGTATCGAGCAGGATTTTGGCAGGCACAGCCACAGAGAAATTATCGTCGGCCAGAACTTCGATGGTGGTGGCTATGCTTGTTTCCAGGTCTGTGGCAGCTATCGTAAGTTTTTTATCCTCAATTTTGAAAAGAAAATCTTCCAAAATAGGCAGCACAGGGTTGGAACCGATGGCCCCGTTGGCGATTTGGATTTGCTTGAGGAGTTCTGAAGAGGAGACGCTGAATTTCATTATGATGCAGTGTTTGAATTTGGGGAGGTTAGTTTGTAAAATGCCTTAGGGCAACCAAAATCAGGGAGCAAAAGTAACGGATTTTAACGGCTATATTTTTTAAAGAAATTAACAAATTGTGGAAAAAACGAGGAAAATCTACCTTTGCGCTCTTTTTTACACCCAATTTATTGCCGGAAGTTTATTCTTCGCCGCAGTAAACCCCAATAACGCAGGAATCTAAACCCAAACGCGCAAAAATGTTGAATCGTAAATCTGCCCCGGATATCTATGAAGTGAGCCATCTTACCCTGCCGCGTCCTCAAATAAAATTGCTTGACAACGGCATCCCGGTTTATGTGCTCGACTACCCAGGACAGGAGATCGTGAAGCTGGAAGCGGTGTTTTTGGCTGGAAGAGCAGAAGAAGAAAAACGATTGGCATCCCGGGCCACTTCGAGGCTTTTGCGGGAGGGGACCCAGCAAAAATCGGGCGCAGAAATTGCGGAACACCTTGACTTTTATGGAGCGTCCTTGAGTATTCCTACAAATTTGGACACATCGAGTTTTGTTCTTTTTTCTTTGAAAAAATATGCTCACGAGTTGATCCCAACTTTTGCCGAAATGCTCCAGTCGCCTGCATTTTCGGAAAACGAGTTGGAAAATTTTCGCAGCAACAGTATCCAGGAACTGGCCGTAGAACTCGAAAAGGGGGAAATCGTGGCTTACCGCAAACTTACAGAGCTTATTTTTGGAGAGCACCATCCCTATGGATACAATTCCATACCCGAAGACTACACGGCTATTCAGCGACCTGACCTGCAACATTTTTTCGATACCTGGTACACGCCCTCCAATTGCCTGCTGTTTGCCAGCGGACGCATTGATGATGAGGTATTGGGCCTGCTTAACCTGCACTTTGGTTCGCGAAAAACGAACACAGATACAAGACAAAAGGTCTATCCCCCTCCGCCAGGAGCGCAACCAAAGCCATCCTCGGTCCATGTTTCTCTGCCCAATTCACTGCAATCGGCCATCAAAGTTGGGCGCAGGCTTTTTGATCGGAATCACCCCGATTTTGATGGACTTGTAGTATTGAATACGGTATTGGGCGGCTACTTCGGCTCGCGCCTTATGACGAACATTCGTGAAAAAAAGGGCTTTACCTACAACATTTACTCTACCGTAGACGCCTATCTGCGCGACGGCTGTTTTTACATTGCAACAGAAGTCAGTCCTGAAAAATCGGCCGCTGCATTACGTGCCATTTTTAGAGAAATGAAAAAACTTCGAGAAGAACCTGTGCCAGAGGAAGAGTTGAGCATGGTGCGCAATTATATCCTAGGGATGCTGCTCAATGGTTTAGATGGCCCGATCAATAGCTCTGACATGGTGCGCAATCAAATCGTGGAAAACCAATCGCCCGAAAAATTTGAGGCCTTGGTGCAAACGGTAAAGACCATTTCGGCCAAATCCTTGCAAGACCTGGCACAACAATACCTGCAACCGAAAGACTTTTGGGTAGTTACGGTTGGGTAATCCATTCTTTTTCAAAATCTATTGTATTTATTTTGAAAGAAAATACACAAGAAACTGTGTAGTTTTGCGCACTTTTTTTTCAAAATCCGATTCGAATCACATTATAAATAGCCCAATACATTGTTCAATCTCTTCAAATTATTTAAGCAGGAGCTCGCAGTTGACCTTGGAACTGCCAATACGCTCATCATGGTGGACGATCAGGTAGTGGTAGATGAGCCATCCATAGTGGCGATGGACCGTGCGACCAAACAAACCATTGCAGTAGGCCATCGGGCCATGCAAATGCACGAAAAAACACATGAAAACATCAAGACAGTTCGACCGCTCAAAGACGGCGTGATTGCTGATTTTCAGGCAGCTGAGGCCATGATACAAGGAATGATAAAAATGGTTGGCCGGCGTAGAAACATGTTCAGCCACCTCAAAATGGTCATTTGTATCCCCAGCGGAATTACCGAAGTAGAAAAACGTGCCGTATTTGATTCTGCAGACCATGTTGACAGCAAGGAAACTTACCTCATTCACGAACCAATGGCGGCAGCTCTTGGCATCGGACTCAATATAGAGGAACCAATTGGCAATATGGTGATCGATATCGGGGGGGGTACCACCGAGATTGCGGTCATAGCGCTTTCAGGCATTGTGTGCGACCAAAGTATCCGCATCGCAGGCGACGAACTGACGAACGATATTATGAGCTATATGAAGCGTGAGCACAATATGCTCATAGGGGAACGCACCGCAGAGCAGATAAAGATTCAGGTTGGCTCGGCACTTCACGAACTTGATAATCCACCGCCTGATTACGCTGTAAATGGCCGTGATTTGATGACAGGCATCCCTAAGCAAATCAAAATAGGGTATCAGGAGGTAGCTTACGCACTGGATAAAAGTATCAGTAAAATCGAAGATGCAGTGCTTCGCGCGCTCGAACTTACGCCCCCCGAACTTGCTTCTGATATTTACAAAACGGGGCTTTACCTCACCGGAGGAGGGGCCTTGCTCCGTGGCTTGGACAAACGCCTTGAATCTAAAACCAAACTCAATGTGCACGTCGCCGATGACCCGCTCCGAGCCGTTGTGCGTGGCACGGGAATGGCCTTGAGAAACACACAGCAATATTCATTTCTAATTGACCGTAAAAGCGTCTAATGGGCAAGCTTATTCAACTACTACTTCGAAATGGCGACTTTGTCACATTCCTGGTGGTAGAGTTGATATGCTTTGCAATAATGATAAATTTTAATACCCGATACGGAGACATTTGGGCGAACACGACCAAGATTTTTGCCGGACGGGCACTTGAAAAACGTCAGGTTGCTTCCGATTACTTCAGCCTGTATGAAAAGGTTGACAGCCTTGCACATATTATTGACAGCCTTCAGTCAAGACTTGCCAACGCACGGCAGGTTCAAGTGCCCATTCGGGATACTTTTTTCCTGGTAAATTTTGATTCACTTTCAAAAACCGACTCGGTGCGGCGCAAGGTTATCCGTCCACAATACGAGTTCATTACTGCCAAAGCCGTCAAAAATGCGATATCAGGAGCCAACAATTGGTTGGTAATCAATAGAGGTAGCAATGATGGTGTTGGGCCAGACATGTCAGTGGTAAGCCCGGAAGGGATCGTGGGGATCGTACGCCATGTGAGCACAAACTTTGCTTTGGTAATGTCTGTGCTACACCAACAGGCCAAAATATCTGTGGCCTTGCCAAACCAGAAAAATGCTTTTGGTTCTCTGACCTGGGAAGGGGGAGATCCGGCTGAAATGACCCTTCGGTACATACCGCAGCATTTTATTGTGCAAGAAAATGAACCTGTGGTGACGAGTGGTTATTCGCTTATGTTCCCACAGGGGCATCCGGTCGGAAAAGTGAAGGGCATCCCAAAACCCGACCCTGAAAACCCTTATTTTTTGGAGATCAAGGTAGCCCTTAGTCAAAACATGGCTACGGTTCGCAACCTTGCAGTGGTTCGCAATCTATTTAAAGTGGAGCTCGATAGCCTTCAGATCAAACTAAGCAACCATGAACGCTAGCCCCATTACCCCGCACCTATTTAGGTTTATAGGATTGGTAGCGGTGCAGTCCTTGCTGCTCAATCAAATGACGGGCGCTGTCGGCACCTATTTCAATGTGTTGCTCTACCCCCTTTTCATTCTTTTTTTACCCTTGCAATTGCCCCGGCCCTATCTTGTTTTGTTGGGGTTTGCGGTTGGCATAGCAGTAGATGCCTGGGTTCCCTCTTACGGCGTACATGCAAGCGCAGGTGCTTTTAGTGGCTATATTCGAAGTTTTGCATTAAAGCGATTTGCTCCCAAAGGCGGATTTTCAGCTAAAGACCCCATTTTTTCCCCCGTAAATATAGGATGGCCAACCTTTTTTCAAGGTGCATCCCTTTTCATGGTGTTGCATATATTCTGGTATTTCTCTTTCAGCTATTTTGCCCCCGTTTTTTACCTGGAAATTTTTGCAAAAACAGGGGCGGCCTGGGCATTTACCATGATATTTGTGGCGCTTTATGCGGCGATGTTTAACCCGAAGAAATAAGGCCAAAAACCAATTAGCATGAAAAACGGCATTTACAGACAGCGCAATATCCAGCGTGTATTTCTGGCCTGCTCCATCGTATTGGTGCTGCAGGCGGCTAACTTGCAGTTGTTCAACACCTCCTACGGCAAACTGGCAGACGCTACAGCTATTGAAGAACTTACTGTATATCCGCCACGGGGTATAATCTATGACCGCCACGGAGAGCGCATCGTAAACAACGAAGCGACCTTCGACCTGATGGTTACCTATAATCAATTGGATTTGAAGAAGATGGACGTGGAAAAATTTTGCAGCATTTTAGGTATCAAGCAGGATGATTTCCACCGGAATTTGAAAAAGGATTGGCGTAGCGGGAAGTTTTCAAAATCTGTCCCATTTGTTTTTTTAAAAAAAATATCTCCTGAAAAAAATGCCAGACTGCTGGAGAGCCAATACGAATTCCCAGGCTTTTTTGTGCAGGCACGCAGCATACGGGGCTATCCATTTAATGCTGGAGCGCATGTTCTGGGCTACATCAACGAAGTGGATCCGCGAGACATTGAGCGCAACAAAGGCAAATACGAAACAGGCGATTATATCGGTGCGGCAGGTTTGGAATTCGGTTATGAAGATTACTTGCGTGGAAACAAAGGGGTTACCAACCTGCTACGCGACAATCTTGGCCGGATTGTAGGAAAATATAATAAAGGCGAAGACGATTCGGCTGCAATTGCAGGCAAAGATCTGGTGTCGAGCATTGACATAAAATTGCAAGCTTATGGGGAAAAATTAATGGTTAACAAAACGGGCAGCGTGGTGGCCATTGACCCCAAAACCGGTCAGATATTGGCGATGATCAGTGCCCCGACCTACAACCCGAATTTGTTGGTGATGACGAATGAACGTGGGCAGGAATTCAGCCGCTTGCTTACAGACCCGTTACGGTATTTTTTTGATCGCACTGTAATGGCGAAATACCCCCCGGGGTCAATCTTCAAAACGGTTGTTTCGCTTATCGGTATGCAAGAGGGGGTCATTAATACCCAAGGCGGGTTTAATTGTTCAGGCGGTTATTTTTACGCGGGCAGGCTTTATAAATGCCATCATAGCGGCCACTTGAATGGCGTAGTTGATGCGATAGCGCATTCCTGTAATACTTACTATATGAACAAGTATCGGGATATAGTGGACAAATATGGCTATTCTAATCCTCAGGCTGGGCTTGATGGGTTCAATAAATACATGACCCAGTTTGGATTCGGCCAAAAACTCGGAATTGACTATCCCAATGAAAACCCTGGTGGATTCCCCACTTCTGCCTATTATGACAGGTTGTACCCTAAAAATTTAGGCGGTTGGCATTCCCCAACTATTATGTCATGTGGTATCGGGCAAGGAGAACTGCAATTGACCACCCTTCAAATGGCGAACCTGGCCGCCTGCCTTGCCAACCGCGGGCACTGGTATGCGCCCCATTTGGTAAAAGAGTTCAAGGATAAGACACCCATTCCAGAGCGATTTTTTGAGCAACATAAAGTAGATATTGACCAACGCCATTTTGAGACAGTTGTAGAAGGTATGCATCAATGCGTAGTGCGCGGTACGGCCCGCATCGCCCAGGTGCCAGGCGTTTCGGTATGTGGCAAAACCGGAACCAGTCAAAACCCTCATGGTGATGACCACTCGGTGTTTTTTGCTTTTGCTCCCAAAGACGACCCGAAAATCGCCATTGCTGTTTATGTAGAAAATGCAGGATGGGGTGCTTCTTATGCTGCGCCCATTGCCGGCCTGATGATTGAAAAAATGCTCAATGATACCATTTCAACCGATCGGCTTGCCATTGAGGAACGCATGGTAAACGCTGACCTGACCTCCAAAATACTGGCGAACCGGGCACAGGAAAAAATACAGGCCAAACTCCCAAGACCAAAGCCCGACTCATTGCCAGACCCGGCAAAAATGCCCACTGAGTTGCCAGATGCAACGAATCCCAAAGCTGCCAAGCCGCAAATCAATCGAAGGTAGCTTTACAACCGTTTCTGAAGAACTGTAAGTCCTAAAAATAAATGAGCCACCCCAAACATCTGGAGTGGCCCATTTATTTTGCCATCGCAAAGCAGAGAATTACTGCTTGGCCAAGAGCGATACCAGAAGATCAAATTCGTCATAAATGGTTTTGTCGCCCAGGCCATCGAAGAATGATCCGGAGCCGTAGCGCATGTTGAAATCCGAACGGTCAATGGTGATTTTACCCGATGCATTAACCACGCCATTTGCTTCTGCTACGTTAGCGAAAAACTTCACTTCTTTTGTAATTCCTTTGATCGTGAGGTTTCCTAAAATCTTGTAGTTGCCTTTTGTGTCTTGAGGGATCGCCTTTGTGATCACAAATGATGCAGTTGGGTGCGTTGCAGCGCCCAAAAAGTCATCACTTTTCAGATGGCCCACAAGTTTTCCGGCATATTCGCCTTCCATATCGGTATTAGTGATGCTGTTGATATCAATAACAAAAGACCCCCCGGTGAGCTTGCCCCCATCGGTCGTCAGCGTGCCGTTTTGAATTTTTACAGTACCAGTATGCTTGCCAGTCACCTTGTAGCCTGTCCATACGATGTTGCTTTGTTGGGTGTCCACCTTATAAGTTGCAGGCGATTGAATTTGTGCTGCCATTGCCAGGATGGCCAAAATTGGGAAAAAGAAAAACTTCTTCATGCTAGCGAATAATTTTAGGAATGATGAAATTGTTAAAAGAGTGAATGTGAACGCAAAGAAAAGAAAGATGTTCAAAAATTAGGTGTTAAAACATCTAACTTAACGGGTGTTTAACACCAGTATGATTTTTTCAAAACAATATTTTTTTTTTCGCCGGGGAATTTTACCTTTGCGCCTCTAAATTTTGACCGTATTCAATTATCGATGCAATGAAAGAGTTGGAAGCCATACAGTTTGTACATCAGCAAATGCTGACTGCGCCAAATTTTCCTGAATTCAAGACAGGAGATACCGTAATTGTCACCTATAAAATTGTGGAAGGTGACAAAACCCGTGAACAAGATTATCGCGGGGATGTAATCCAAATCAGCGGTCATGGCCTTACAAAGACCTTTACCGTGCGGAAGATTTCTCATGGAGTAGGCGTTGAGCGTATCTTTTCGTATTCTAACCCCAATGTGGCGCAAGTTGAAGTAGTAAAGCGTGGCCGGGTGCGCCGTGCGCGCCTTTTCTATCTGCGCGATTTGGTTGGTAAAAAAGCCCGCATCAAAGAGTTAAAGAAAAGCGTAGCGCATTAATTTGCCATTGCCTTGATATTTAATAGCCAACGGGGCTGCAACTTCTGCTGCAGCCCCGTTGGCTATTAAATATCAAGGCAATGAAAGATTTACTTTTTGTTGGAGAAGTTCTTTTCGTATGCCTCCCAAGGCGTTTTTTTATGGCTTTCTGACCCAAAATAATTGATGATGGCCTCCATCTTTGCTGCGTCCTGATAGCCAGGTATAGGCTGTATCACTTGTTGATTCTCATCAAGAAAGACCACGGTAGGAAAGGATAAACGGTTGTTGAGCCAAAAAGCAGCCAGTTCATGGTAGCCCCTCGTACCATTTTTCTTGAATTTATAGGTTTTGTCTTTAAATACGATGTCCTTCTCTTGTTCGGCATTGAATTTAACCGGGTAAAAATGCTCGTTCAAGTATTTTGCCACAGCTGCATTAACGAAGGTGGTTGAATCCATATGCTTGCACCAGCCGCACCTGTCGGTGTACATGTCCAGAAATATCTTCCGTTTCTCCGTCTTGTTTTTTTCCAGGGCTTGTTCTAATGTTATCCAATTTACAGTGCCTCGTTCGGCGGGTTTAAGCAGCGTCGCTTTTTTGACATTGCCGTTTGCGCCTCCTTTGGTGGCAGTAGCATTTGTTGGCGGGGCATATGTAGCAGGGCGGTTGATCTTTGTGCTCGATGGGCGTGCTGCCCTATCCTGAGAACTTGATTTCGCACCAGTGTTGCCAAAGGTGGTGGTTGAACGCTGCTGCGCCCCTTCGGAGGTTTTGCCACGGTCATTACTTTGGGGAGGGCTTGTAGCAGGATTAGACTTTCCGTTTTTTACAGACGAAGTACTGGGAGCAAGGCTGGTCTTTGGTGTGCTTTCACGGCCTTTTGTGACTTGCGCGTTGAGCGCAGAGACAGCAAGGCCAAACATAATAAACATCAAAATTAGTCTGCTCATCGGATGGTGGTTTAGTCTTTGGTAAGGAGATTAGTGAACAAAAGTACCATCTCTGAAACTGAAAAACCTAAAAGAGTCACCCTCTATCCGCAGACTTTAAAAGAACTTTAAGGAATTCGCTTTCCTTACACAACAGATCCTTTGGGAATACAGAGCTTTATCTGCTCGATTCGACGTTTGTTTGCAATGGTTACGGAGAGCAAAAAACCGTTCCAAGCCATTTCGGTGCCGATCAATGGAATATCGCCGCGCAATTCCAGGGCCAGCCCGGCAAGCGTATCTGATGTGCCACGTACCGTATCGAATGTACCAGGCGCAAGACGTGTAAGCCGGCATACGTCATTCAATAGGGTTTGACCTTCAAAAAGATAGGTTACATCGTCAATTTTGCGAAATCGAATTTCGCTATCTTCATCGAATTCGTCCCGGATATCGCCCGTTATTTCTTCCAGGATATCCTCCATGGTAACAATGCCCGAGATGCCGCCATATTCGTCAACGACCACTGCCATGTGCATCCTTTGTTGTTTGAATTCTTGAAGCAGCTCGCTTATTCGCTTTGCTTCCGGCACCATTAGCACATTGGTTCGAATCAGTGGTTGCCACTCAAAGGTTTTGCCATTCTCCAAATGTGACAACAAATCTTTTACATAAAGAATGCCCGTAATATTGTCCAGGTCTTCATCATAAACCGGTAATCGGGAAAACTCGGATTTTCTAACCAGCTCGAGCAGCTTATGAAATCCAGTCCTGAAATCCACGGACACTACTTTAGATCGTGGTTGCATCACCTGTTTTACTGTAACGTCACTAAACTGAACTATGCTTTTCAAAAGTTCAAGTTCGTGTTTTTCACTAGCCGCACTGGCAACTTCCGTCATGCTTGGTTCTAGTTCTATGCCGGTGGCTGTTGCATCTTGAATTTTTCTTTTTTGGATAAATCCTTTGAAAAGGAGTTTGCAAAAAAAGGCAAGCCACCATAATCTTTTCAAAAAAAGCCCCGACTTGTTTTTCACAACATCGAGTTTATGCAGGCCCCAGAGTGCTAATGCCAGGGCAATGGACAATAACGCGCCCATAATACCCCAAACAAGCAATGAAGAAATTCCGCCCCATTTTGAAAGTTCGAATAGCCAGGTTTTGATTTCTTGAGAACCATTTACCAATACGGCAGTATTAACACCAACAACGGAAACCAGCAGGATCCTGGCTAGTAAAAATGCTGATAGGGTCGGGCGGATATCGAGGCTCAATGCCAAAGATTGACGGGCAGCCATACCTTCATTAGCACGAAGCAAGTCGAGGTCGTGAGCGTTAAGGCCCACCAGAGCGCGTTCGACCAAGAGACAAAAAAAATAAATAAGGAATAATAGAAATAGCCAGCCCATAGGTTTGGTTGAAAGCGGGCGAAATAGTTGATGAAGGTATTTTGGACATGAAAATTTTGATATCAAGCACCAAAAAAATCCGAAAAACACAAAATACCCTCACCAACTTTAGAGCGCCCGCTTTATTTTAGAAAGGCAGATCGTCGCCTTCTGCAGCTGGTGGCGCATCCACGGGCATGGAGGAAGAAGCATCTACCGTTTCAGCACCGCGATTACTTGGCAAAACAGCCGGCTCAGAACTTGGGAAACGACTTTCGTAGCCGTTGCTGCCGCCTTCGCGCTTGTCCAGAATACGGAATGTAAGCGCCACGATGTCGGTCAGGTTTTTTTCAACGCCATCTTTATCGGTGTATTTTCGATAAGAGATTTTGCCATCTACGTAAACTGTACTTCCTTTTTTCAGAATTTTGGCGCGTTCGGCGAGGTCTCGCCATACTACAACATTGTGCCATTCGGTTTGCTCCTGCCAGTTTCCTTCCTTGTCCTTGTACCTTTCGTTGGTAGCAACAGAAAAACGGCCTACAGGGGTGCCGTTTTCTAAAGTGCGGATGTCTGGGTCGCCACCAAGGTGGCCGATGAGGGTTACTTTGTTAATCATAACTTTGAAATTTTGTTTAAACGTGATTTGATTGAAAAGTTCAATCCAAAGTTAGCACTTTGTTTTGTAAAAAACAATCGATCACCTTAGGAAATGCTATATTTTTTTTCAGTTTTTTTTGGTCAATACACTCACAACCTTCAAAAAGTGGGTTTTTAAATATTTCGGCAGGGGTATCTTCTGGCAAATCAATTTCAAAAAACATTGCCGTCACAGCCTGGTGGGTGAGCAATTGACGAAATGGGCCAGAGATCCTAACAACGCCCAATCCCAGGGGCGACACCTCAATAGGCCCTTCAAGATGAGGAAATTCCCATAGTCCGCGCCAAATATCTTTATCTAAGCGCTTTCGAACATAAAAACTTCCCCGATGTCTCAAAACAAGAAAGTGGAAGAGGCGCTTTTTTTTGGCGATCCCTCTGGATTTCAGGGGCAATTTATTCACTTTATCCGTCAAAAATGCCTGGCATTCGCTTCGAAAAAGGCAATCCGGACAACGTGGCTGCTGGGGCGTGCAAAAAGTCGCGCCAAAATCCATAATTGCCTGATTATGTGCTGCGGGATTGCCGAGGTCGAGCAGATTTTGGCTGAGTGCGGCAAATTGTTTTTTGGCTGCTGATGTGTCAATTTGTGATTCTATTCCAAAAAAACGAGCCAATACCCGATAAACATTGCCGTCCAGTACCGCATGAGGAAGTCCGTAAGCGAAGGAAGCTATTGCAGCGGCAGTATAATCCCCGATACCTTTTAAAGCACGGATATCTTTATAGGTGCCAGGGAATACACCATTTAGCTGATAGGCGATGTATTTGGCCGTCGCATGCAGGTTGCGTGCCCTTGAATAATAACCCAGACCTTCCCAATGCTTCATAACCTCATCCTCAAGAGCATCGGCCAGCAGGTTAACGCTGGGGTATTTCGCCACAAATTTTTTGTAATAAGGAAGGCCCTGTTCTACGCGCGTTTGCTGCAGGATAATTTCAGAGAGCCAGATTTTATAAGGGTCGCGCTCATTTTTCCAGGGCATGGGCCGGGCATTTAGCGAAGACCAATTCTGCAGGGTTTTTCTAAAAAAAGAGATCAGTCTATTGTCTGGGGGCGCAATAGTATTAGGCATAAGTAGCCACAAGTTCTTGCAAATCTTCCAAATACTGCCGTTTTACAGGTTCCCGCAATTCCTTGTTTGTCCGGGTATAAAATTGGTGGGCATTGAGGAAGCTAACTTGCAAACGATTCCAGGATTGTTCATCTCCAATAAGCTGATACGATTGAAGTTCCTCAAAAAGCGTTTCGCCAATGGCGAAAAAGTCGTCACGGCCCAGGTAATCGAGGTCGGCATCGCAAAGAATTTCTTCAAGAAGTGTGTTGGGTGACTGTGGGATCTTGGTTGCCATGATCATACTGCAAACACATTCAATATCCGTAGTTGCGTAGCCGAATTTTGGAAGTGTTTCCCGTACCAGGATACAACCTTCCGCCTCGTGGCCGGCATGTTTGTTTTTGATGAATCCTGCGTCGTGAAAAAGGGCCGCAGTTTTTACCAGCACTTGGTCATGTTCGCCCACACCTTCACGTTCACAAAGTTCCGCAGCCATTTTTAGCACATCAAGCGTATGATGTACCCCATGGTACACCAATCGGTCAGAGAGCTCGTTGCGAAGTTTGGAAAGAATAAATTTTTTGGCAGCGCGATAATCCATGGGCTATGTCAGTTTTCAATCTGGTCTCATAGTGGGAGAAACGCCGCATGCCGAAAATTGTTGGTCGGAGCGCAGCCCAAAATTGCGGGTTTTCTCAAAAATTGTATGATTCAAGGAAAAATATTTTTGCAAACCAGCCAATTTTGTGCCGAATTGAAAATCACTTCGATACTTTTTGACATCTTTGCGTCTTAAGACATGCCTTTGAAAAAGATTGAACACCTTGTCTGGGCAATCACCGGGAATAGATCCCTTTCACTATAACTTTCAATTTAAGTTTCTGATTATGAATTTAATGGACCTGCTTCAAGGCCAAATCTCCGACGAAATGCTCGGTCAACTCTCTGAGCATATCGGGGCACAACCTGAACAAACCGCTCAGGCGACAAATGGTATTTTTGCCACGCTTTTGGGCGGTCTTGCCAATAACGCCTCTACAGAAGGCGGACTATCTTCGTTGGCAAGTGCGCTTGACCGAGACCACGATGGCTCTATTCTTGATGACCTTGCAGGTATGGTGGGCGGAATGATGTCCGGGGGTGGACAAGGGTCTGGCGCAACTAATGGCATGGGTATTCTGGGACACATTCTTGGTGATCGTCAGGAAGTAGCTGCCGAGCAAATCGGCCAATCTTCAGGCTTGAGTTCCAGCCAGGTGATGAAACTGCTCCCAATCCTTGCGCCTATCGTAATGAGTATGTTGGGTAAAGCAAAAAATCAGGGCGGCCTTGATTTGGGTAGCCTTGCAGGCGTGCTCATGGGAAGCAGCCAACAAGCACAACAACAAAGCGGCATGGGCGATCTACTCGGCAATATTCTTGGCTCAGTGATGAGCGGCGGACAGCAGCAGCAACAACCTCAACAAGGGGGCGGACTGC
Source organism: Saprospiraceae bacterium (assembly GCA_046160345.1). Lineage (GTDB taxonomy): Bacteria > Bacteroidota > Bacteroidia > Chitinophagales > Saprospiraceae > M3007. Next base: position 13,498 of record JBJXGO010000172.1, on the reverse strand, counting down.
TTGGCAGCCTATTGGGCGGCCTTTTTGGCAAAAAATAATCTTTGCAATTTAGACTGACTGATTATAAAGGGACGGGCCGCGCATCATGCGAGGCCCGTCCTGTTTGAAGGGATATGCTTGGCTTAAAAACACCAACCCCCGGCTGTGCGCAGGGTTTCGGCCACCAACCGGCGTTTGACTTTCACATTCACAGCAGGGTATTTTGTAAATCGTTTTACCCCCATTAAAAAGGTTTTCAGCAGATCGCCTTCGGCAAAAGATGCCAGGGCGTCGCTGGCGTTTTTTGTCATCCTGGCCGTCGCATCATGAATAAAAACCTGAAGCATGGCATCATAAACCTCCTGTGGTATTTCTTTTTGCATCCCGGCAAGTTTTTGCACCCGGAGAAGCATGGATTCCGAAGCGTAGAGGTCTATGAATAAATCGGCGCAATTCATGAGCACTTCCTGTTCATCTTTGAGATTGAGTTTGCCGTCCATTTGCATTTTTGCAGCACCTCCTGCTACCATGAGGATCAGTTTCTTAAAGTCCGAAACGGCTTTTACTTCTTCGGCATAATTGCCTTCCAGACGTTCCATAGAAGGCATGGATGTGAGTTCTTTTTGTACAGCCCAGGCTGGCCCGACGATATCCAGCTGGCCTTTGAGGGCACGCTTGAACAATTGGTCCACCATCAACATCCGATTAATTTCATTAGTGCCTTCATATATTCGGTTGATTCGGCTGTCGCGGTAAGCCCGTGCAGCCGGGTATTCTTCGCTGAATCCAATGCCGCCATGGATTTGGAGGTTTTCGTCCACACAGTAATCGGTTACTTCCGAGCCAAAAACTTTTAAAATGGAACATTCAATGGCATACTCCTCTGCTGACTCCAGGGTGGCCAGGCCAAATGATTTGCCCTTGGCGGCTTCATCAGCCTTTTTGTCCTGCATGCACTGAGAAGTGCGGTAAGCGGCACTTTCTGCTGCAAAATTGCGAATAGCCATTTCTGCCAATTTGTATTGTATAGCACCAAAATTGCCGATCGGTTGCCCAAATTGGATTCGTTCATTGGCATAACCTGTGGCCATATTTATAACTGCTTTATTGCCGCCTATACACATCATACCCAATTTGAAGCGACCTATGTTGAGCGCATTAAAGGCAATATGGTGCCCTTTTCCGACCTCGCCCAACACGTTTTCCACAGGTACTTTTACATTTTCAAAAAACACCTGCCTGGTTGAGGAACCTTTGATGCCAAGTTTGTCCTCTTCTTCGCCCAAGGTAATACCTGCCGAATGCGCATCCACTATAAAACCAGTAAATTTTTCGCCATTCACTTTTGCGAATACAATGAAGATGTCAGCAAATCCGGCGTTGGAGATCCACATCTTTTGGCCGGTCATAAGATAGCAGGAACCATCGGCGCTAAGGTCTGCCCGGGTTTTGGCATTGAGCGCGTCTGAGCCAGAACCAGGCTCCGTAAGACAATATGCCGCTTTCAAATCGCCCGAAACCAAACTTGGAAGATACTTTTGTTTTTGTTCTTCAGTGCCATAATATAATATTGGCAGCATCCCGATCCCAGTATGCGCCGCAAACGGGACACTGAACGAGCCCATAGGGCCGAATACATCGGAGATAACGGTATTGGTATTCGTATCCAGTTCCAGGCCTCCATAATCAGCAGGCATGTGTGCGCCGAGTAGGCCGAGTTCACCCATTTTTTTGAGCAGGGTAGGGGTAAGCCCGGGCTCTTGCTTTTCGATTTTGGCCCGGTTGGGTGCAATTTCCTGGTTGAGGAAATCAACTGCCATTTGCTTGATCATGAGCTGCTCCTCATTAAGTTCTTCGGGTATGAAAACGTCAATTGGTTGGCTGTCCCGGATGAGAAATTCGCCGCCTTTGAGAATATTGGAAACTGATGCTGACATAATAGGTTAAAAAGATAGGAAATTTTGCGAAAAAAGCACGAAAACCGGATTTAGCGAATTTTCGTTACAAAGGTAGACCTTTGCCCAGACTTCCCCAAAAATTCAATTTGTGATTTTTCAAGTATAAAATAATTCCATTTACATGCTTGATTCCTGCTACTTTGCCGCCTTTGATATGGAGCATCTCATTTCTCTGAAAATATTCAATTAATGTCATCGAGCAAACCCAGTCTTAGTTTTAGCCAGATCATCAACATGAACTTTGGGTTTTTTGGAATCCAGTATAGTTTTGGCTTGCAACAAACAGCTATCAACCCGATTTATTCGTTTTTAGATGCCGATCCTGGGCAGTTGCCGCTGCTCAATCTGGCTGGCCCGGTGACTGGCCTATTGATTCAACCCATCATTGGCGCCTTGAGCGATAAAACCTGGCATCCGAGATGGGGGAGGCGAAAACCATACTTCCTGATCGGTGCAATCCTTTGCAGTGTGTGCCTGTTTTTGTTTCCTTTTAGCAGCACCTTGTGGATGGCTGTGGGCTTGTTGTGGATATTGGATGCCGGGAACAACACAGCGATGGAACCCTACCGTGCTTTTGTGGCCGACAAATTGCCCGCACCCCAATACGGGCTTGGATTTTTGACTCAAAGTTTTTTTACGGGCTTGGGCATTACCCTGGCAAACCTGTCTTTGTTTTTCTTTCAGAGCAATATCGTTGGGGCATCAGCCTCCGGCATCCCTTATTGGGTTTATGGATCCTTTTTTGTGGGTGGAATTTGTTCGATCGCCTCGGTATTGTGGTCTATGCACACTACACCTGAAATACCACCCACGCCCGAAGAACTGGACTTCATCAGGGCCAATAAACATGGTGTTCTTCAACCTTTTATGGAAATTTTTGATGCTATAAAAAATATGCCCAAGAGTATGTGGCAACTTGCTCTGGTATATCTTTTTCAGTGGTACGCACTTTTTATTTATTGGCAATTTTGCTCACACAGCATCGCCCAATCTGTTTGGAAAACATCGAGCGAAGCAGACAAACACCTCTATGAAGAGGCTGTGGCCTGGACCGGGCTGGTAAATGGTTGGTACAATATAGTCACCTTTCTCTCTGCATTCGGTCTGGTATGGCTGACGAAAAAATATAGCCCCAAATGGGTTCATTTTGCCTGCCTAAGCATAGCCGGATTTGCGCTAATGCTTTTTTCAGGAATTGAGAACAAGTATTGGCTTTTCGCCCCTATGACCGGTTTTGGAATTGCCTGGGCCAGTATTATGGCAGTTCCTTATTTGCTGGTAGTAGGAAGTATACCCAAGGAGCGGTTCGGTGTATATATGGGCATCATAAATATGATGATCGTAATCCCCATGATTATCCAAACCCTTAGTTTTGGGTTTGTTTACAAGCGCTTTTTGGGTAGTGACCCTGGTATGGCTATAACAACAGCGGGCATTTTGTTGCTACTTGCAGCTTTGGCAGTGTTGAACATGAGGGTCGAAAAACCTGAAGAGCCGGTATCCGCACTGCCTTTGGGTGTGCATTGAATAAGAATAAAGCCTTTGAATCTGAAATGGTTATCAATAAAATTAACTAGTCGTGTACCACCGCAACCTCCATCCTCAAATCAATGCTATCCTTGCGCAGGAAGGAATGGGTATCGAGGGAAATTTGTTTTATGCGCGTTTAATGGCCAATGCCACCGCTATGCGCATCCTTTACCGAGAGTTATATGAGGATCACCCACTTTTTGAACAAGGTTTTGAACAGCTCATTCATGTAATTGCCGAAGCCGCTCGTAACCGCCCTGCATTTTTGAAAAGAAAAGACGAATTAAAGGCGCAAAAAGAACACTGGTTTTTGAGCAACGAGATAGCAGGGATGAGCCTGTATGTAGACAGATTTTGTGGAAATTTAACCCAACTTGGGAACAAGCTCGAATATTTTGAAAGGCTGGGCGTCAATTTTTTGCACCTTATGCCAATCTTTCAAAGCCCCGCCAAGGAGAGTGACGGAGGTTATGCCGTTTCTGATTTCAGATCCGTGGATGAACGTTTTGGATCGTTGGAAGATTTGAAATCGCTGATTCAAAAAATGAACGCGGCAGGAATGTATCTCATGCTCGACGTAGTGCTTAATCACAGCTCCGACCAGCATGAATGGGCCCTGAGGGCTAAAAAAGGGGATACAAAATATCAAGACTATTATTATTTTTACAAAGACCGCAGTCTGCCCGACCTTTTTGACAAAAGCATGCCGGACATATTTCCAGAAAGTGCCCCGGGCAATTTCAGCTACATTGAAGCCTGCGATCAATGGGCCATGACTGTTTTTCACGGTTATCAGTGGGATTTGAACTATACCAACCCCCAAGTGCTGTGTGAAATGCTGGATACCATATTTTTCTATGCCAATCTGGGAGTAGATGTTTTGCGGATTGACGCTCCGGCATTTATTTGGAAAGAACTTGGCACCACTTGCCAAAACCTCCCCAAGGCTCATACAATACTGCGATTGATCAAATTGTGTGTGGAATCAGCCACGCCGGGCATGGCGCTGTTGGGTGAAGCCATTGTGGCTCCCAATGAAATTATAAAATATTTTGGCACCGGACCATTTGCTGCCCGTGAATGTGATTTCGCCTACAACGCCACCCTTATGGCCACCCAGTGGGATGCCCTGGCTACCGGCGAAACGCGGGTCATGCTGGCATCTCAGGAAGATATTCTTCAAAAACCACATGGCTGCTCCTGGATCACCTATACTCGTTGTCACGACGATATTGGCTTGGGGTATGAAGATGAGGCCATTAAAAACGCCGGGTTCAGCCCCTTCGAGCATCGAAAATTTATCAAAGATTATTACTCCGGCGCGCTTGACTATTCTCCGGCGCGTGGAGCATTGTTTTCAGTAAACCCCAAAACACAGGATGCCCGCATCAGCGGCACGCTGGCTTCTTTGTGTGGTCTGGAAAAAGCGCTGGATGAAAAAAACGAAGCGGATATTGAATTAGCTATTGCCCGGATCCTGTTGATGCAGGCCTTTAGCTTTTTTATCGGCGGAGTGCCCATGCTTTATTATGGCGATGAGTTGGGTTATACCAATGACTACAGCTACCTTAAAGATACTGCAAAAAGTTATGATAATCGCTGGATGCACCGCCCTATGATCGACTGGAAAAAGAACAAGAAAGCCGAAAAAACTGGCAGCCTGGAACACCGGATTTTTTCAGCCACTCAAAGGCTATTGAGTATCCGCAAGTCATTGCCCGTAGTAGCAGATGTGAAAAACCTCCGCTGGCTGGCTACCCATCATCATAATCATGTTGCTGGTTTTGTGCGTACCTTGGAACCACACACGCTGGTTTGCCTATTCAATTTCAGTCCTCAGGTCGTTCATTTGTACGGGGGTGTTTTTAGAGAACAGGGCTTTAATTTCCCGATGTTTGACCATTGGCGAAATGATCTGTGCTCTTTGGAAGCGGATGGCGGGTTCCTGAAAATGGAGGCATACGCTTTTTGTTTACTGGAAGCACGTTCTGCGGAAGAGCGCTTTAGCGCTTAGCATTCAGACCTGGCTAAACACCCCTAAGGCTTTGCTCCGCTCATATCCCTTACTACCACACTCGCCATGTGCAGTCCAAATAGGGCAGGGATATAGGAGCTGGTGCCGTAAAACGACTTTTTGAACTTGCTGCCATCCGTCATCATCATGTGTTCTTTGCTTACCCGTTCAGAAGAGAACACCACCGTGACGCCTCGATACACTCCCTTTTTTTTCAAGCCCTTGCGTACCTGCTGGGCAAAAGGACAGTTGAAGGTTTCCGAAAGGTCTGCTACCTGCACTTTGGATGGATCGATCCGCCCACCCGCACCCATGCTGCTCACGATACGAAGTCCTTTTTGTTTGCACGCTACGATAATGTACTGTTTTGGCTGAATAGAGTCGATACAGTCAAAAACATAGTCAAATTCGCTGGTTATCAGGTCTTTTACCGATTTTGGATTGATAAACTCATCGCGAACCGTGAGATTGAGGGCAGGGTTGATATCCATCATTCGTTCGGCCATCACTTCAGTTTTGCGCTTTCCTACGGTGCTGTGAAGTGCCGGCAGCTGCCGGTTGGTATTGCTCAGGTCCACAGTGTCGCCATCCACGATGGTCATATTCCCAACGCCGGCCCGGGCGAGGAATTCTGCTGCAAAGCTGCCCACGCCACCCAGGCCGATCACCATTATTTGCAGGTTTTTGATGCGCTCCAGAGTGGCCTCCCCCAAAAGTATTTCGGTGCGTTGAAGCCATGCTGGAGTGGAGTATTCTTTGTCAGGATTCATGCTGAAATGCGTATTTTGGCGGCAAAAATAGATTATATAATGGGGTTGTACGGAATGAATCTCCAGAGGAAAATCTCCGGACAAATTCAACGACGCTCTTTTGACACAAGTCCGGGCACCGCATTTTTCGCCTTTTCTTACTATGACAAACTTCTCCCAAATCCAGCAAAAAATACAAACTTTTTCTGCTATTGCCAACACCACTTCCCGGTGGCGTGCTGGTGGCCAGCGTATTGCGTTCACCAATGGCTGTTTCGACCTTCTTCACTACGGCCATCTTCATTACCTGGCGCAAGCCCGGGACCTTGCCGACAGACTGGTGGTAGGCCTCAACAGCGCCGCTTCCGTACGAAGGCTTAAAGGCCCCCATCGCCCCATCAATGACGAGCTTACCCGGACCTATCTGCTTTCAGCCCTTCAAATGGTAGATGCTGTGGTGGTTTTTGAAGACGATACGCCGTTGGAACTCATCAAGATCGTCCGGCCAGACTTCCTGGTGAAGGGGGGCGACTGGAAACCGGAGCAAATTGTTGGCTCGGACCTGGTATTGGCTCGTGGCGGTCAGGTGCTCAGCTTGCCGTTTGTTGAGGGGTATTCAACAACCAATATTGAGCAGAAGATATTGAATAGCAATAGGATATAACACAACTCATTTCTTTTCCACACCTTCCCCGCTGATCAAATTCCCAAAGAAAACCGCATTGGCAAAAAGCCTGTTCGTACCGTACCAAAATCCTCTAAAATTTGGATTCCCAGGGAAACAAATGATCTTTCCGCGACCAAGCCCATACACAATAGCACCTGCAGCATTGGAGACCAATGGTTTTTGTTTTGGGTGAATATAACCAGCCAACAATGGCTCCTTGGTTAACACTACCGGTGTAGCATATGGGTTTTTGCCGGTTTCAACAAAAAGGGTATCCGATAAGAAGATGGGCAGCTTGGTACGCGAGTACCCAAAACAGAGCGGGTGCGTGAGATCCAGTTCGGCCTCAAAAATAGCCCCGGGCATTGTTTGCGCCCCCCGGTCTTCTGAAATATTTGCATAGGGCCGCCTACCTGGAGCATCGGCGGGTTGTTTGCGGAATTCAATTGGAGCCAAGCTGTTGTTTTTCAGCCATTTAAGAGCAGCCCCGGTGGCAATCACAGTTCCACCATCTTGAACAAATTGCTTTACTTTTTCTGAGGAAAGGTTTGCATAATTTCCATCAGAAAGGATAAGGACGTTGTATTTGGTGAGATTCACTGTGCCGAATCGATTGGATTCGACCAGGGTAACAGGTAAATGATATCGCGTGTCGAGCAAGTGCCAGATCTCGCCGGCATCGCCTACGGTTACGCCCTCTCCCGTAAGTAGCAAAACCTTTGGGGGGCGTAAGCTCGGGAAGCTGCTGCTGCCCAAATCGGGCCCATCAGGGGTTAAGCCATTGGGGATAATGACCATTGGAACGCCGGATTGTGCCAATTGATCCAACTTGCTTACAAAATCGGCAGCACTCAAAGGCTGCCGGTCGGAAGCAATAACGATCGAACCAGCTTCAAAGCGTTGGTTTTCAGCAGTGAAAGCTTCCAATGCAACGCGAACCCGAAGGCCATATTTTTGTAATTTAGCCAATACTTCCGGGATTTCGTATCCGACAGATGGAATGACGTAAGCGTAATCAGGGCCGCCATTGAGCTTGTAAGGCGGGTTTCGCGAAACAATGGAAAGTTCTTTAGATACAGCGGGAGATTTTCCCTTCACGGCTGCCCAACGAAGTCCAAAAGCATCTGGCAGGGTCCAGGCAGATATATCGTAAAAAATACTGTCGGTAAAACTGGTCATTCTTTCAAAAACACCCCGAATAAGGCGGTATTGAGCTTGTTCGGTTGGAACAAAAAAGGCTGCATCACTTTGGAAATTTTGCCCGTTCAGGCTGAGGTTTTCTTTCAGGTTTTGAGCCTTGATATTGTTTCTGCCCAAGAGATCAAGAAATGATCTGGCGGTCAGATCTTCATCGGCAAAAACATAGCCTTTGATGTCGCTTTTTCGGGCTTCCTCAAGTCCTGATTTGTAAAAATCACGCAAGTATTCGTTCAATTCTACCCGCATTTCGCCCACGGCTTGTAGCGTTGAGATGGAGGCAAGTACTTGATTCCGAATTGAATATGGAAAAGTTAGCAACCCATTTTCTGTTTCCTGAACGGTACCCCTACTGCTTCCTTGCTCAAACAAAATTCCGATACTACCCTGAGCATCGGGGTAGGTCGAGCCTTTCCCGTAGTAGAAATCATCAAAATTTTCGCCGGCATAAAACAGAATATTTTTCTCAGAAAGCAATCGGGCGTGGTAGGTAGCGATTTTGGCGGTCAATTCCTGGTTGCGGGCTGGGGTGACAGGATTGACTCGGCTAGGCACACCAGGCTGGAAAAAAAAGCTGGAATTGCTGCCCATTTCATGATGATCAGTGAGCACATTAGGGTGCCAATCCTGGAAAATAGCTACACGCCCAACGGTTTCAGGCTGCTGAGCCACGAGCCAGTCGCGATTGAGGTCGAAGCCATAGTGATTGGTGCGTCCGCGAGGCCAAACCTGGTTGTACTCATCTCCTGAAGGATCAGGAGACGGGTTTTTGCTTTTGTGGCTATTGACCCAGCCTGAAAACCGCTGCATTCCATCCGGGTTGAAACAGGGGTCAAACAAAATGACGGTATTGCGCAAAAGTTGGTCAATCTCAGGCGTTTGCGCGGCTGCGAGATGATAGGCTACCAGCAAGGCTGCATTGCTACCGCTTGTCTCATCGCCGTGTATGGAATACCCCATATAGTTGACGGCAGGCATATTTTTTAAATCCAAAGCACCACCTTCCGATGGATTCACCAGTTTGCTCCTAGCGGACTTGATCTCAGCCAGACGGAGGTGGTTGGAGGGGTCGGTGATGGTGAGGCATACAAGTGGACGATTTTCGTGTGAGCGGCCATATTCCTGCAAAGAGATGCGGTCGCTAGCTACATCAAGTGCCTTCATGTAGCCAAGCAGTTGATCATGCGTAGCATGCCATTCGCCCACTTCATAGCCTAGCCAGGCAGCTGGGGTAGGGATAGCTGGATTGTAATTTGCCGCAGGCAGATAATAATCCAGTGTCGGTTTTTCCTGGGAGAAAAGGGTGGCGTGGAAGAAATTGCAGCACGCAAAAAGTAAGCCGCAAAAGGCAGAGTGCTTCATAGTCAATAAGTTATACTTAAAATTTGTAATCTTCCCGGACGGGCGAAAAAACGTCAACAACCTTGCAGTTCATGTGTGCCTGGGCGGAATGCCTGACATTAGATGGAATGACGAGCGCTTGCCCGGCTTCCAGCGTGTGGGCATGGCCGTTCACCACAAGTTCGAGTTTTCCCTCTAAAACCGTGGTCGTTTGTTCGTGGATATGCTGGTGCTCAGGGAGTATGCTGCCCGATTCTATATCTACAAAACCGATGGTGACATGTTCCGTATGGACGAATTTGGCATGAAAGCCCTTGACGAGTTCTCGAGCAGGTAATTGAGCCAGGTTATATTGCATGATGATAGTTGATTTATTAGACTTGTTGCGGTGGATGTCTTTGGCCGTAAAAAAGTTCTTTTTCCATCTGGAGTCGTTAAATTTTTCGCCGAATATGCCCGATTTCGACTGTAAAATTTGCCTATCCAGTTGAAAAAAGTCCGTTTTTTCCTACTCAAAGCCATCCACCGCAACAAGTCTATTTTATAACAGTGCTGCCGGTCAGTCGCATTACGGCCCACACCATAAAGGCGGAGATAGTTGCAAACTCCCAGGGCACCTGTATGTCTTTTTCCAGGTCAATGGAAATCATCCCTTTGCTATACAAATATTGTCCCACCACAAGAAGGCCGTTATTGAAAAAATGTCCCGCTACGGGCACCCAGAAATTGCGTGTTTTCCAGTAAAGCCAACCCAGCAAAAAGCCCAGCAACATTCTTGGTATAAAGCCATCAAACTGGAAATGTGCCGCACTGAACACTACCGATGAAATTAAGATCGCTATCCAGGGATTGGCGATACGCCGCATAATTTGCTGCTGAACCACCCCCCGAAACACCAGCTCCTCCCCCAGGGCGGGCAGTAGGGCAATGATTAGGATATTGGCCAACAGTTCGGCCCAATTATCCATTATGATCAAACCTTTGAGTGCTTCTTCGGCTTGTTTACTGGCTTCTTCAAAAAAATCCGGTAATGGTAGCAGTTGGTTGATACTCAATGAATAAAGTACCAATGGCAAAGAAACGCCCATTAACAATATGCCTAGAAACAATTCCGTCCAGCGTGGCCACTGCCGCGTTTGCAGGTAGTCTGGCCAACTCGTGGCAGCCTGCGTGATACCCCGATAAAAAACCCAAACCGTAACCCCGCCGGCCACCAAAAACCCAAAAAAATGTCCCAGGCCCAATTGCAGCCGCACTTGCCACCGTTCGGCAATAGGAGAATCCGCATGGAGTGACAAAGATGAGTCCCAGCCCGCTATGTTGCAAATAAAAAGGTACAGCGTAAGTCCAATGCCTGAGCAGAGGATCATTAGCCCAAATTGAGCTAATAGTACCAGTCTTACCCTGTGCTCGGGAAGATTTGGCGCAGCTTGTGAAAAATCTTGTTGGTTAAGCAGGTCATTTTCTTGCATGGACTTCTACATTTGCGGCACAAGGTAGAGCACCATGGATGGTTTTTTGTAGCCATGGCCCCACTATCAGCCAAATTATCGATCAGGCCATCACCACCATTATGACCCGTTTAAGCGTAAACATCAACAAAATAGCCACGTTGCGCAATTCCCGCGGTGGAAATTTGCCGGACTTGGTGCAGGCTGCCCAAGCCATTGAGTCCTTTGGCGCTCAGGGTATTACCGTACATCCGCGACCAGACCAACGGCATATTCGATACGATGATGTGCCGCTTTTGCGGTCCGTTTTGACCACAGAATTCAATATCGAAGGAAAACCAGACAAGAACTTTATCGACCTTGTTTTGGCCAATCTGCCACATCAGTGTACTTTGGTGCCGGATACAGAAGCACAGCTCACCAGTGACCATGGCTGGGATACTGTGACTCAACAATCCGAACTCAGGGAGGTGGTGCAAACACTTCAAAAAAGGGGTGTCCGGGTTTCTGTTTTTGTGGATCCAGACGCAAGGATGATCGAAGGCGCCAAGCTTGCAGGGGCCGACAGGGTGGAATTTTATACCGGGCCTTTTGCTCGAGATTTCAAAAAAGATCCCATTGAAGCGGTTCGCGCTTATGCCCAGGCTGCTCAAATCGCGAATAGTTTGGGCATAGGAATCAATGCCGGGCATGATCTAAATCTTGAGAACCTGCGCTTTTTCAAGGAACATTGCCCACAGTTATTGGAGGTAAGTATCGGTCACGCGCTAATTTCGGATGCGCTATACTTTGGCCTGGAAAATACGGTTGGGATGTATTTAAGGCAACTAAATTAAGAAAATGCCCGGTGTTTCAGCGAAAAAACGCAGACGGCTAATCAAGGCATGTTTCTTCATAATCCATTCAAAATCTTATAGTTAAAAAAAATGGCCTTATATTTAGAAAGAACACTTTTTAAAAAAAACGTTAAATCTTTCTGTCTTTTGTAAAGCAAGCGTTTTACCTTTGGTCGTTGCAACCCATGCCTTAAGCCAAATATAATCCAGAACGATAACCAGCTCAAACTTTCAAAAGCCGCTTGAAAACAGGCAAGCTCCTCATTGGGCCTGTCTGTTACGAGTGGCTTTTTTTTAGAACAGGCCAGACTTTGTTGTCTCGAAGATAATACCCTATATAATCCAAAAACATTTAACACTAAACAATTCTCACATTTTTTCACCAAATTCAACTTTCGTATGAAGCGATTATTAACAACGTTCGCTCTAGTGTTCGCTGTGTTCGGGTTAGCCCTTGCACAACGCACCGTGACGGGCACCGTAACGGGCGATGGAGAAGCCCTAATTGGTGCTTCCGTTGCAGTGAAAGGCGCCGGTGCCGGCGCGCGCACCGACATTAATGGCAATTATTCCGTGCAAGTGCCGGACGGTTCCACTACGTTGGTGTTTTCTTATACAGGCTTTGCCACTCAGGAAATCACCCTTGGAGCATCCAATGTGGTAGATGTGGTGTTGAAGAGCAACACCCAACTTGATGAAGTGGTAGTGACTGCTCTCGGCATCAAGCGCGACAAAAAAGCCCTTGGTTATGCCTCCACAACGATCAGTTCTTCGGAAATTGCCGAAAAACCTGAAACGGATGTGGCCCGTGCGCTAATTGGCCGTTCTCCAGGCGTTCAGATCATCAACTCTTCGGGTTTGGCCGGTTCGGGCACCAAGATCAACATCCGTGGTGTGAGCACCGTTTCTGGTAATGCCCAACCACTCTGGATCGTGGATGGGGTGCCGATCAACACCAATTCAAACGAACTTAACTCAGATTTTAGCGATGGCAACATTACGCCTACCCGCAACCTGGATCTGGACCCGAACAACATCGAGAGCATCAGTATCTTGCGCGGCTTGAGTGCCACCACCCTCTATGGTTCGCAAGGCCGCAACGGCGTTATCCTGGTGAGCACAAAGACCGGTACCGGATCCAAGAAGCGTTACAACGCTTCTGTTAGCCAGTCCTTCCACGTCATTGATGCCTTTGTACCGGAATATCAAAATAAATGGGGCAACGGTTTTGACGGCGACTATGGCGAGTTTTTCTCCAACTGGGGCTATGTTTTTGATGGCAACCGCCCTCCTAACAACCCACGCCACCCTTACTGGGAGCACCGCTTACTGTTCCCTGATATTCCTGAGTTTACTTCGGCTGCCGGGGCTGATCCAGGTACTGCTGGCCCATACATCCCACGGGCATACCCGAACAATGTGAAGGATTTCTTCCAAACGGGTAATACGCTAACCACTTCTGTAAATGCAGGCGTAAGCGGCGATATGGGTTCGTTCAACGTAGCTTTCAACCGCACAGGCGAAGAAGGCTACATCAAGAACAACGAACTTGACCGTACAACCATCAGCATCGGTGGTATTGCTAACATCACCAAAAAATTGATGTTCAATGCCAACTTTACTTATGCTAAGACTGATTTCCAATCACCTACGGTAGGTGCTGGTTTGGGTAGTAACTCAAATGGCGGTCCTTCTGTATTTGCTAATCTGTTCTACACGCCACGTAACATTAACCTGATGGGCTGGCCTTATCAAAATCCGGTTACGGGAACGCCT
>JBJXGO010000171.1:0-29453 GCA_046160345.1 Saprospiraceae bacterium | reverse complement strand
GGCTATGCTCTGGCCAGCTGAGAGGGTGCGCCAACCTTGTCCGTCGCCGGGGTCGAGGCTGATGACCGGAACGGGGCCGCTCAGGTTGCTGAACCACAAGTCTGTAGGCAATGTAAAGGAAACACTGCGAGATGTGATCTTTCCTTTGAGTGGCATGGCGACAAACACGGTGTCCTGAAAATAAGGGCTTTCAGCTCGACCTGGCACATCAAACATCTGCCCATTGCTGAGACTGAGTAAATTTTGATCTACGGCATCGGGTCGGATGCGATCAAAGCGCAAGGCCATTGCAGCCAATGGGATGGTGTCATCCGAAAACAAGGCTTTGATTTTAGAGAGATATACTTCAGCGGATGGCAGACCAGAGGCAGCGGTCCGGCTGCCACGCATAGCCCCGTATAGCATCCCAAATACATCCGAGCTGACATAGTTGGAGTCCGTTAGCACCCCTCGATAATCCGAGGGGTTGGCAAACGACCAGGAGAGGTCGAAGAGATAGCCCGTCTGGACTTGGGCCTTGTCGAGCGGAGCGTACAAATGTTGGAGTTTTTGAGGGAGGGTTTGATTTTGGGCAAAGCAAAGGCTTGCCACCAGTGCCAGCAAAGGCACGAGTAGTAACTTTTTCATGTTGAAAAAATTTAGAAGTTAGAAAATGTTATTGTGGATAATATAGAAGGTCGAAGCGGCCTTCTGAGAGGACCACTTTGTCATTTTTATTTTCAGAATTGTAAAGTGTGAACTGGAACGTACCGGCAACAATGTTCCTCGATGTATCAATCAAATTCAACCTAACCCAATTTTCTGTTGAATCTCCATCATCTGTCCCATACCAAGGGCTTGCTCCAATCCGCATTTGAGCATCAGTAGATGCCAAAGGCTTCATGTAATACAAACCTGTGTGCAAAAAAGTGGGGCCAAAAATCACCTGCATAAAATCGTCTTGATCTTTTGTCAGAAGCCTGCAAGTAATATTTCCTACACCACTACCATCTTTTTCACTGAATGATGCCGCCAGATCGTACCAAGGCACAAACAACTCTACCCTTGGCACCCACACTTCGCCGTTCACCAAACAGCCGAAGGTATTCTTACCTTCCTGTGTGGCAGGGGGCAAAACGGTATAGTCAATGAGCGGCGGGCCTGTGTAAGGAGGAGTTGAGTCTTTGTGGCAGGAGGTCAGCCACACGGCTGCCAGCATCGGCAGCAGGAATAGGAAGAATTTGTTTTTCATGTTGAAAAAGATTTATATTTTATCGAGTGAGGTAATAAAGGTATATTATTGTACGTCCGTAATCGCTGCCCCTGTTTTCCCAATGTGCCTCAATCGATTGTTTGCTTGCACTTGATGCCACAAAAGTCGAAGCAGCGTTATAACACTTTTGGCAAGCATTCCACGCTAAAGTGCTCGTTTGGTGCGGTCTAAGTCATAATAGCCTCATTTACCCACCCTAGCTCCGAAAATCGGGGCCAAGTGGCGGGTGTTTTTTGAGGATAAGTAGTTTGTGTGTTACAGATATGTGTCTTGATCTTAAGGCAATACCTGTCAGATTTCAAACACGAAATTTCCTGATCACCGTGCTGTTATGTTGCAGTTGGCATCAATGCTAAACCGCCGGCAACCACCCGTCGGAATCTGAATCGGCCCAGTTGAGGAGGCGCCACCATTGGCACTCAAATTGACAACGGTGAATTTGTTCGCTCTCACTGAAAATTCGACGGGAGTTGTAAGGGTAAGGTTCAGGAATCCAATGACAGGGACGATTTCTACGCCTTGCGCATTACTGCCTGTACAACTTACACAGTTGCTGGCATTTGTATTGGTGCCGCAAATCGTAAGGGTTGCGTCATTGCTTACGCCCACATGGGTTACAGTACAGGTTTCACGGTTCGACGCGACATCGTTTGGGTTCACACTGCTTAGTTCTTCCTTCAGCTCCGGCTTGGCGCAAAAGGAGAAGAAGACCGCAATGGCCAGGATGCAGTTGGCAAAAATCAATTTCTTCATGATGTTGAAAAATTTAAAAGTGAAATAGAAAGATTTGAATCAAGCGCCTTGAATCACTGACGAATCGCAACGCTGAGTGCAAATGTGTGGCCCTCCCTTCCCGGCTGGAAAGGACAATTTGGGAAGAATTTTCTGCGAAATTTGACGTGGAGGCATTTGGTCTGGGTAGCGAATTGCCTGCAAAAGGCTCCATTTTATCGACTTATGCCATCAAAAAGCGATAAAAATGCGCTGGACACATTGGGAATATTTTTCTCGGAAAGCGACGTTTGGACGAGCAAAAAAGCTTTGCAACATGGCCTATTTCAGCGCATTCGCTTTCTCCATCAGCCAGGCCCGATCACAGATGACCGTTTTTTCCTCGATCCTTTTGAGGATTTTTTCAGCGCGTGACCTGTCCTTTTTGGGCGATTGGATGAGCTGCGTGAGGATATAGATGAAGTTCAGGTTCATCTTTCTCAGGTTGGTCGTAATTGATTTCGGAGCAGTCCTTTCGATAAACTTTCTAAAGGCGTCTAATTTATAGGAAAACAGTTCTGAGTCCAATTCATAGTAGGCTTTCAACTCGAGGCGGCGAGTCATCAATTGATAAAACGTAGAACTAGGTTCAAGAGGGATATGGTCAAGGGTTTCAACAAACCTGCCTTCTGCGAAAAGACAGCTGGCTACGCTGTATTGAATGATAAACCCGTCTTCATCCCCCCCGTAAATACGGTTTTTATATTCCTCAATAAAATCCTCGGCCCATTGGACTTCATTTGCCCTTATGGCGATTTGCACAATATTAAGAAAGGAGTTGTTTTCAATTTTATTATCAAAAAGCAGGTCACCTTCTGCCAGGCTGTTTCTATGGATTTGATGCAAAATTGGAACATACTCCAAATGGCCGTTATTAATGAGCATCGTGCAAATGCTGCGTAAAAATGCCAGATAACCTTTCAATACATCTGCAGGCAACTTGCTTTGATTGTTCTTTAATAAATCTGTAAATGTTTGAAAATCTGAGGCATTTAGGGTTTCTTTTTGCAACAAGAAGTTGAGTTTTTTTAGCAATGCGAGGAGGACGCTGGATGTTTCAAAATCAGTTTCTTCTTTATTCGAAATTTCTAACCGAGAAAGGTTTGCTACTTGTTGTTGCAGCAAAATTCTGCTCGACAGATCAGTTCTGAAAGTGAAATAGTACAAGTCAAGTTGGCGAATCAACCGAGGAATCCCGAGGTCTCCCAAAAAACTGTTATGTTCACGTTCCCATTCGAACTCCTCAGTGGCAATTTTTAACAGTATATGAAATTCTTCGACAGATTCAACGGCCTTTCGTTTTTTAAGCTTATCAATGGCCTGATGAAATCGCTCTCTTAAATTTTTTTTTCTCAACCAGGCTGCCCACGCTATTTGCTGTTCGACTTCGTTTTTTTCGGAAAAATATTCATTTGCTAAGGCATAAAGTCGCAGTTGCTTTTTGAGATCGGACATTAGTTTGTCCAACTTGCCTTCGACAAAAGGTTTGCCGGGGAATACAGCATTGTAAATCGTATTGCTATCGAGCTGTGTCTTCGAATAATCAGGAGCAGCTTGGCGAATGGCCATGTATAGAGCCTTTAGCTCCGGCACGATTACCCCTTGGTTAAAAAAGGGAGAATCCAAAAAATCAAAGATTTTTTGTTCATCTTCCTTTCCAAAAGACTTGATAATATCTATTAAAAAAATGTTCATGTGTCGTTATTTCGTTGTATTAGAACTTAATTGTAATAAGTAGGTAACACTCCGATATGCTTCAATGAAATAGGGTGTTTTGGAACTGCCCTGTCCTGAGTGGCCTTTTGCCCTCAAGGTTTCACGCAAAGGTAAATTTCTCAATTTTTGAATTGGCTCATGCTGCAAATAAACCACTTCTGGAAAAATTTTGCAAAAGTGTCCATTTTTTTGGAGTAATCTTACCATTATGTTTGCAGCAGTTTTCACGGAATAAACACATCAGCAATGTTAAAAAAGAATTTCTTCTGTTTTTTTATTTTGGCGATTTCCGCTTTTGTTTTCGCTAACAACACCCCCAATTTGGGCATTCCCAATTCCAATCCTGTTGAATCTCCACCGCCCTGTAATCTTCCAGCCCCGGAAAGTCTTTTTTACACGGAGTTTGGCTCAAATTATTTGGTTGTCGATTGGATTACCGTAAACCTGTTAGTTTCTCACCGTATCAAGACTTACACCTTGATTGGCAATAACCTGGTTAGTAATCTGGTTGCGCCTCCGGGTACTTTGTCTATCAAAATAACCGGGCTTCAATCTGGCGTGACGTACTACAGCACTGCAAACGCAATATGTCCTGATGGGATGGATAGCCCCAATATCGAGTACTCCGCCCCGGGCTCTACGATTACCAGCGAATTGGTGGTAAGTGGATTTACCAATTCCACCGGTTCGGCCATTTGTGGAGTGAATGAAACGGGAGAATTTTGCTATTTTGAACTTGGCAACATAGGCAATTGTTTTAAAATTCGAATAGATAACGACCAGAATCAAGAGAATGGTCGGCAGTTTATAGTGGACAAACATCCTGATGAAAATTATAGAGGAGTAGTGACAAGTGCTGGAGGGAACTATACCTTTAAAATAAATACCCAACCCCCTTATGCTCAAGGCGATGAATACCAAATTCATTTGGGCGAGGATCCTGTACCAATTGCCAGGTTTGTACTCGCGCAAGTTAATGTGAATGGCGTAGAAACTGGCAAACTTAGATGCGTATTCATACTCGATGATTACGAGATAGTAAGGCTCCCTCCAATTCCACCAGTCCCGCCAGGCGGGGGGCAGGGCGGTATGCAAGCCCCCTCCTCCAGCTCTGTAAAGAATGAAACATCTGAGGAACGTTCAGAAATAGCCTCGACTACAGTAAGTATCACAACCTCCCCCAACCCCTTCTCGGAAACGCTTGATGTCTTCCTGCCAGATGAAAGTATCGAAAACCTCAGCCTGCAACTCTTCAACCTGAGCGGTCAAAAAGTGCTGGATCGGCGGTTTTCTACAAAACAGGAACGGTATTCTTTGTCCACAGAGGGCATATCCCCCGGTTTCTACCTGTTGCGTATAGCAGCAGATGGCGAGGTGAAAACATTAAAGGTTTTCAAATCAGAATAAAAAAATCATTGAAATACCCTTTTCCAGCCACGGTTTTGAGCGATCGAGACCGTGGCTTTTTTGGTTAGTTATACCAAAAATAGATTAGGCTAAATCATTGGTTCCCAACTTTATTGGAGGTGCGACTTTGAGTCGCACCTCCAATATACTCCATATTTTCAACGCGTTTGCGATTTCAATCAATTATTCGCATTATTTATCAATTACGCCCCTAAATTTATCCAAAACCCCCAATCACCACAAACTCAAAACCAGCACGCCCAATAAAAAGACCAGAAAATAGGTCATTGCCAGCCTCCGCTCCCGCCGAATAATTGCTTTCATACCGCCGCTAGCCTTCGCAGTGAGGTTGCCTGTCCGGATGATCTGCAGCAACACCAGTGAAATCAGCGCGTAACTCATCAGGTAGATCTTGTCCATCAACACCATATAGCCCGTATCAGGCAGGGCATTGCTGTAGGATTGTTGTAAAAAAACAGCGGTGAGCAATGCCCCGATCGGCAGGGAGGAGCGTGTGTCAATGTGTTCAGGATGAAGCAACAAGGCCCCGGTACCCACCAGCATGACCACCAAAAGCGGCAGGAGCATTTTGAGCAGGAAATAACTGAATGGACGGGCAAGGGAAATGTTGAAACTCAGATTGCTGTATTGCTGGGCGTTTTCCTCAGGGTTGCCAAAATTGGAGCGGTAATCATGGATATGTGTAGCCAATTGGCAGTTTCTGGTCTCCCATCCCACCAGGTTGAGCGAATTGCGAATAAGGGCCGCGTTGGTATCCGGAACATATACAAGGGTGCTTGCGGGGTATTCAGGGTTTTCTATTTGGATGTCGAGCGTGTGTTTGTCCAGCGGAAAACGGTTGAGTGAAAATGCGTGGAAAAATCGGCCTTCCTTTCTGAAGATCTTGTACCTGGTGCCGTCTTTCAGCTGTACCGGGGTGCTGTCACCGTCGAACGTCGCGTTGTCCATGCTCCATTTTTCAATCGAATTGACAAATTCGATATTGGTCGGGTCAATATCGCCGCGCCACTTGAACCAGACATAAAAATCGGCATAGAACGAATGCTCGTCCATGTTCAGGTCATAGAGGTTCATCAGGTAGAACCCTACCTGTGCTTCCTGTGGCTGGGCTTGGGAAGGTGTTGAAACCGCAAAATGAAAAACAAAAAATGCAAAATGTAAAACAGAGAGCCGCATGAAAAAAGTTGGTTTTGAATTAATCCAGCCGCATCAAAATTTCCTTCAATTCTTGATAGCGTTTCCATGGCACTTGGTGGTCTGCACCGCCCAAGGTATCAATTTGAATACTTTTGGCATTTATTTCATCGTCTTTTCCAGCCACCCGAAAAACTCCCTCTGCCAAAGCAAAGAATTCTGTGGTTTGCTGATCCAATGACCTTCATCTGAAAAACTCAAAAAGCGGGAAGGGATGCCGCGCAATTGTGCCGCATGAAACGCCTGCATGCCCTCGCCAAAGGGTACCCGAAAATCCAATTCATTGTGAATCACTAAAATAGGGGTGTCCCAATTTTGCACATAGCGGTGCGGGCTGTCGTTCAGGTACGTTTTCGGAGTGTTTTTTTGCCAATAGGCGCCTTCAAAATCATGGTTCGGAAACCAGACTTCCTCTGTGGTGCCGTAAAAACTTTCCAGGTTGAAAAGTCCGCAGTGGGAGATGAAAGATTTGAATCGCTTGTTGTGATTTCCAGCCAGCCAATAAACTGCGTAGCCGCCAAAACTCGCGCCCACAGCGCCCATGCGCGAGGCATCCACGAAGGGCTCTTTGGCTGCTGCATCTGTAGCAGAGAGATAATCTTTCATAGAGTCTCCCCATCGTCCGGTGATGGCATCGTTCCAGGCTGCGCCGGAACCGGGCATGCCGCGTCTGCAGGGCGCCACCACTACATATCCCTGCGAGGCCATGAGCGCGAGATTCCAGCGATAAGAAAAAAATTGGGAAAGCGCAGATTGCGGCCCGCCCTGGCAATACACCAGCGTTGGGTATTTTTTGTTGGGGTCAAAATTGGGCGGCAGCACGTACCAGACATTCATGTCCTTGTTGTCAAATGTTTTCACCGTGCGGCGCTCAATGCTGGGCTTTGCAAGGTTTTTCCAAACCTCGTCGGTGACGAACGTACGCTGGGTAGCCGCACCATCTTTGGGGCTCACCGTAAAGATTTCGGCGGGGTTTACCATAGTGGTTCGGGTCGCAACCAATTGATTCCCACCGATTTTAATGGCCGTATAATCGTGCGTACCATTGGTGATGCGGCGAATTTTTTTATCCGAAATGTTTATTTGATATATCTGTTGGGTAAAATTTTCGGCACTTAAAAAGTAAAGCGATTTGCTGTCGGCGGCCCAGGTGGGGTTGTTGGCTTCATAAGTCCAGCCAAGGGTGAGTTCATCGCGTTGCTGGGTGCGGGTGTCCAGGATCATCAGGCGCGGACGGTCGGATTCGTAACCAGCAGTTGCAAGGCTTGTCCACACCAGGTATTGTCCATCGGGCGAAAACACCGGATCGCGGTCGTAGCCCCGTAGGTCTTCGGTGAAATTAAGGGTCCTCCCCGAAGAAATTTCGTAAGCAAAAAGGTCTGAATTGGTGCTTTGAGCCTCTGCCGTGCCGTTCAGTTTTCGGCAGGTGTAGAGAATAAAACGCCCGTCGGGATTCCAGATGATCTGCTCCATGCCCCCATCGGGGGTGAGCGGCGAATCGAAGCGTTCGTTTTGGATGTTTTTGGGTTCGCCCACAAACTTGCCATCTGCATAGCCCACGAAAAATACATTGCTGTATGCGTAATCGTGCCAGCTTTTCCAGTGCCGGTAAAACAAACCATCGGAGATTCGCGCCGAGTTTTTGGGAAGTTCGGGATACAGTTCTGCCGGTGTTTGGTCCAATTTTACATCTTGACAAAAAAGCACTTTATTTCCGTCGGGCGAGTAGTGAAAACCAGTGATTTCCAACTCACTTACCTTGGTTGGAGGCGCATCTCCCTGCAATCCTACCTCGAAGAGATGGCCATCCATCAAAAACCCGATTTTATTCCCTTTGGGGTGGAATTCTGCATCACTGCTGGTTTTTTCAAAATCGGTCAGCCTTTTGGTCTCGCCCGTGCTCAGGTTGAGGGAATAAAGGGTTCGGCTGCCTATATTGGCAGCCATATCGTATCGCTGCACACCATAAACAGCTATTTGGCCATTCGGCGATACGCAATCGAGGCTCAGGCGACCAGTTTTCCAAAGTAATTCTGGGGTAAGGACTTGGGCGCTTGTGGCAGCAGTAATTGTCATAGACAAAAGAATGAGGAAAAAGGTGGATTTTATCATAATATTATTGATTGGCAAACTACATTTATCCCGCAAAATTCAGTTTTTCAACATCAAACAAAACGATTTAAAATGAAAAAGTATTTAACAGAGTTCATCGGCACCTTTTTTCTGGTCCTCACGGTCGTGTTGACGGCCAACAATCCGGGCATCGCTCCTATGGCGCCGCTTGCCATTGGATCGATTTTAATGGTAATGATTTTTGCGGGCGGCCACATTTCTGGTGGGCATTACAACCCGGCAGTTACGCTTGCTGTTCTGATACGCGGTAAAATCGATCGGGGCGATGCGCTCTATTACATGCTGGTTCAAGTGATTGCGGGAGTAGTCGCAGCTGCCATTGGCACTTATCTTCATAGCTGTAGTGGCGGTGCGATCATCGGCTCTCGCTTGAATGAACAACCCATTTGCGCGGTTCTGGCCGAATTCCTCGGAACCTTCGCGTTGGCTTATGTGGTGCTGAATGTGGCCACCACGCGCTCCAACGCCGGCAACTCTCACTACGGCCTGGCAATTGGCTTTACGGTGATGTCTGCTGCATACGCGTTTGGTGGACTTAGCGGTGGTGCCTTTAATCCGGCTGTAGCCATAGGTGCTGCGGTTGCAGGTATGTTCTCCTGGGGCGATATTTGGATATATCTGATCGGCACTTTGTTGGGTGGCGCTGCGGCAGCAACGGCCTTTCATGCGACGTACGGTAAAGCGGATTAATTAGTGCTTAATCTGTAGCCCAACCCTTCTTAATCGCTCAAGATCAACTCCATATCTTCCCTGTCCCACATTGGGAATTCCGCTCCTGCAGCAAACAGATCGCGGCCTAATTGTCGTTTTTGATCTTGCAGGACCAGGATCTTTTCTTCCACGGTGCCTCGAGCGATGAAACGCAAGGCAGTTACCGGATTGGCCTGGCCAATCCGGTGTGCGCGCGCCACGGCCTGGTCTTCCTTGGCAGGATTCCACCATGGGTCAAGGATAAAGACATAATCGGCTGCAGTCAGGTTTAGTCCCACGCCGCCTGCACCAAGTGTCATGAGGAATGCCTGCACCGAATGGTCGTTTTGAAATCGTTCCACAGCCCGGGCGCGCTCAGACATGGGGGTATCGCCGGTGAGCCAGGCAAATGCGGATTTCTCGGCATCCAGGGCGCGTTTAAAAACCTGTAAATGTTGCTCAAAAGCGCTGAAAAACAGTACTTTATGTCCGGATCGACGCACCATGTCCCATTGCGCCATCACATCTGCCGTTTTGCCGCTTTCGCCCTCGTATGCTTCATCAGCAAGTATCGGATGACAGGCCAGTTGCCGTAAGCGCAAGAGAGCCTGCAAGGCTTGGAAACGGGTTTTGGGGTCGTCAAATAGCGCCAGAATTTCATTGCGAACTGCTGATTTTACGCCATCGTAGCGTTTTCGTTGGGCGTCGGCCATTTCACAGTAAAAAATTTGATTGCTCAGGGGGGGCAATTCCGGTGCGACCTCTTCTTTGGTGCGCCGTAAAAAAAATGGCTGCACCCGGTTGAACAAACTCGCTTTTGCCCGTTCGTCTCCCTGTCGTTCGATGGGTGTTTGAAATTGCTCGCGGAAGGCCGTATAGCTTCCCAAAGATGCGGGATTGATAAATTCCATCTGTGTCCACAGGTCGGCCAGGGAATTTTCGATGGGTGTTCCTGAAAGTGAGATCTTGTGCTGCCCTTGCAGCCCGCGCACTATCTTGGAAATATCAGAGCTTCGGTTTTTTATCTGTTGACTTTCGTCCAACACGATGAATTTCCAGCTTGCTTTTTCAAGGAGGGCCAAATCCTGACGCGCCGTATGATAGGTGGTAAGCACCACATCGTGGGTACTCAGGGTGCTCAAGTGCTTCTGCCGATTTGGACCGACATGGGCATAGACAAACAGGCTTGGAGCAAATTGCGCCAATTCCCGTTGCCAGTTGAACACCAGTGAAGCAGGCAAAATGACCAATGCGTTGAGCGGATTCAATGCTGCTCTGTGCTCTGAAAAAATATCCAGTTGACCGCCCAATGACTGGTCAGTCTGGCTGATCACTTCCCCCGATATTTCTTTAGCCCAAAGCAAAGTAGCGATGGTTTGAAGTGTTTTTCCAAGCCCCATATCATCAGCAAGGCAAGCTCCGAGGCCATGCTGGCAATGGCTGACCAGCCATTTTACGCCGGCCAATTGATAGGGACGCAAGTTGGCTTTTAAATTTTCAGAGGGTTGATAATCAACCTGTTCAGGGTCAAGTATCGGCCATTTCTCCGTGGTGTCCACCACTTCAGCGCCCTTTAAAAGGGTATAAAGCGCTTTTGGCAGACGTAAAGACTCACCCTGCTCCTGCAGCGAGACCGCGAGTTCGGAATACCTTGAAAACCATTCGTCTGGAATCAGGAAATAGTTGCCGTCTGGTAAAATAAAATATGGGTCATGACGACGTAAATTCGGCATTAAACGCTGAAAAGGGAAGCTGAATGCGTCCACTTGAATGACTCCCTGCACATCAAACCAATCTCCTTTTGCCTCCGATCGAATGCTTAATTCTCCTGTGGCTAGGGTGATGGTCTTACCCTCTATTTGCGGGGCAACCAGGACGAACCCGGCTGCCTCAAGCTTGGCACGATGCCGTGAAAGCCATTCCAGCAGCGAGGAAAGGCTGTTTTCAGTATCGACGATAAAGAGTTGGTCTGACAGTTTCAGCCCCAGGTTTTTCAAATGATCCACCCGTTCCTGCTCGGCTGCTGTGTCCCGACAGATAAGGTGTACGGTTACTTCTTCCGCCTCCTCCATAGGCAGATCGAGGTAGGTGCTTCGCTCCCGGCGGTCGCCATGGGCAAATTCTGCACCCGGATATTCAAACACAGGTTTTAGAAGCCATCGTTTTTCCAAGATGTTTTCGACCAGTTCCAGTCGGGTAGAATGCAACTGCTCGACTCGTTTTACATTGAACCCCTCTGCTTCTACATGGCTTCGGCGCACGCTTTTGACTATAAACTGCCGAAAATAGGTTCGTGCCTTGTCAGCTGGTATCAATACAGATTCTTTTTGGCGGAAAGGTTTTACCATGTTGCCGTTGATGCCAGGCACACGGTACAAGGTATGGCCGTCCAAAATCCAGGCGGGGTCTGTATTGGTAAGTGGAGCAACATCATGCTTGCAGATATCCCATTGCTCGGTCTCGGTGCCTAGCCGAAGGCGGTATTCGATGCCTGATCCGGGTGTTTTTTTGAAAAAAAGATGGGGGATCAAGTCCGTTTCGGCGCAATCGAGCAGCACGTCCTTGGCCAAAGTCTTGCGCTCAGCATCGAGGGTCAGCGGTAATTTATGTTGGGTAATTACGCTGAAATAAACATCTAACTTGTTGAAAATGAATTTCTCTACGATCGGTTTGCTTGCCGGGTCAGCAAGCAGCTGGGCCAATGTTTGCCATGTTTTGGATTTGGGTGCTTTGTATTTTGATTCCAGAGCTTTGGGACTAAGCTGGTCAATGATTTCCAGCAGTGACAATTCGACTTCTGTAGGTGTCAAATCGTAAGCGCCCACAGTGGCGGTTGTGGCGCGTTGTACAATGTGCGAAAACTGACCGTCCTTGCTTAATTGCACCACGTTGGCCGAAGGGAGCTGGATGGAATTTTGGTAGGGGTAGAGGTTAAAGACGATTCTGAAGGTCATGCGGCAAAGATAGCGCAGCCAGATGTTTAGCTATTTGTCCTATTTTTTCCAGGTCAACTTCCCCATTTGTTTCGATGCCAGAGGCGATATCTACGCCGATGCAATTTTTATAATCCAAAACGACATTAAGGTTTGCCTCATTCAAACCTCCTGCGATCAAAAACGGGTAAGGAAATTCGGCAGGGATATCTGCTTCGATGCGTTCCCCACTTCCGGGATTTGCAGCGTCGAGGATGAAACAATCCACGTCAGCGGCATAAGGTTCTATCAAGGTACTAAAAGTCTGATCCCAAGGGATTTGGCCATTGATCTTTACTGCCAAAATTACGCGCTGTTTGATCGAGCGCACAAACTCCGGCGATACGTCTCCTGCGTAGAGTTGAACTGTTCTGAAAGGGTGTTTTTCAAGAATATCCAAAATTTCGGATTCCGAGTTTTTATAGAACACAGCGACCGCGACACTTGGGCAGACCTCGGAGGTTTTAAAAACCTCCGAGGTCTGCCCATCCACCCTGCGTTTGCTTACTGGAGAAAAGTTAATTCCAATATAATCAGGCTCAGGGCTCTGCCTATTCCAGGCCTTCAGATCCTGGAGTATTTCCGCGGTTCGGATGCCGCAAGCTTTGAATAAAAATTTTCCATGGCTTTGAAAATGTTCCGCAAGGCCACTTTGCGGCAAACCTTGCTCCTTATCGCGCATCAAACCCGTTCCAATCAAGAAGCCGTCAGCGTTTCGGACCATTTGAAAATGGCGGTAATCAAGTACACCGGATTCGGCAACAATGAATCCTGGGCCAGCCATTTTTTTCAAAACATTGACGCGGTTAAGCGAGGTCCGAAATGTTTTTAAATCGCGATTGTTTACTCCAAGTGCTTTAATGTCAAGGTGTTGGACCTTGACCAATTCCTCATGGTCATGAACCTCTACCAGTACGCCCAGGCCGATAGACTCGGCGAGCCGCTTTAAGGATTCTAATTGATCTGCCTGGAGAATTGCCGCGATCAGCAATATAATATCTGCCCCATAGTGCCTGGCAAGGAAAACCTGGATTGGGTCGAGAACGAAGTCTTTTTGAAGGAGCAGCGGTGTCGAAAGACCAGGGTCAATCGTCCAGTTTCCGGCATCCAGGGTCTGCCTCGCTATTTTCAAATCTTCAAAAGTGCCCCCAAAAAATGGTTCGTCGGTAAGGACAGAAATGGCGCTTGCTCCGGCTTGGGCGTAGGCACGTATTTGGTCGGGAAGCACCGCATGCTGATTTATCCAAGCTTCTGAAGGGCTTTTCCTTTTAAATTCTGTAATAAAAAACGGTTTACCTTCAAGATGGGCTTTTGCAAGGCCTTGGTAAAACAGGGGACTTGGCGAACTAAATGGCTGATTCGAGGCCAATCCCTCTTTTAACACACGCAAATCGTACCGCTCGTAAAGCGCTTTGACCTCAAGTTTTTTAGATTCGACAATTTTGTCCAGAATATTCATACCGGTTCGGGCAGGTTCGATACAGTATTCAAATATCGCGCTAATAACTGCCCCATTATCCCCTCAAAAATCAACTTTTCCATTTTTTGATAAGCATCGGTCAAAGGGATGTCCTCCACAAATTTTGAATAAATGAAAGCGGCGTTTACAGCTACCAACTTGTAGTGTTCCGTATCAGGCGCTCCGTCCAGCATTTGCCGGGCAATGGAGAGACTATTTTCGGGATTAGGGGCGCTCACAGCATGGAAGGGTAGGGGCGCGATGCCAAAATCTTCCGGACCGATTTCGTATTCGAGTTTCTTTCCGTCTCTGAATTCCAGCACGCGGGTGGGCGCGCTGACAGAAATTTCGTCCAGCCCATCCCAACCACGCACAACTATAAGATGACTTTTGCCCATTTTGATCCCGGTTTCAAAGATAACGTCCATCAAATCTGCAAAGGCAGTGCCGATAAATTGACGTTTGGGCAAATAAGGGTTGACTAGTGGCCCCAGTGCGTTGAAAATGGTTGGAACGCCCATTTTTGCCCGGATGGGAGCAAAGTGCCTGAAAACAGGATGTACATCCGGCGCAAAGACAAAAGCAAGATTGGTAGCTTCCAGGGTCTTGGCCGCATGAGCGGGTTTAAACTTTGCAGCGATCCCTAGATTTTCAAGCAAATTGAAACTGCCAAACCGGCCCGCGACTGCCCTGTTGCCGTGCTTGACGATTTTCAAGCCGCAATGCGCCAAAAGAAGGCTTGCCAGGGTTGAAGTATTGATACGCGGAAGGCCGGAACCGCCAGTGCCGCAAATATCCACGAGCTGGGAGCTTGACACAGGTTCCGGGATATTCAAGCCAAATGCCATGAGGACGTCCACGAAATTGGACAAATCATGGGCATTGCGCAGACGGTGACTGAGTGATACGAGCAATATTTGTTTTTGATCATCCGAAAGTTGATTTTCCTCGACCGCTTGTAAAAAGCTGCCAAGCAGCTCGGGCCTTAATTTAGCGCCGGTTTGGAGCGCATTGGAAAGTTCATGGTAAATGCGGTTGCCTGAAGCCATTCTGCCTGCCACTACGTTGCGTAACATCCGCATTCCGACCTGATTTTTCATAGAAAGCACCGATTCCGGGTGGAACTGGATGCCTTCAATAGGTAGGCGCTTGTGCCGAATGGCCATCACCACTCCATCCGAAGATCGGGCACTTACCTCGAATTCGGGCGGGATCAAATCCCCCGCCCAGGAATGGTATCGAGCCACCTCGCAGCCCTGCTCCAGCCCGGTGAATATGCCACGGCCATCGTGCTGAATGCTTACGGCCTTGCCATGTACCGGGGCAATGTTGGCAAGTGTTCCGCCGAAATACTCAATGAGTGCCTGATGACCCAAACATACCCCTAAAATGGGTTTTTCGCGATGAAAATGCGCAATAATTTGCGTCATATTGCCCGCATTTTTTGGCACCGAGGGCCCAGGAGAGAGCACTAACAGATCAAAATTGACCTGCGCAAGGGCATTTGGCTCCACCGTATTGCGGTACACTTTCACCTCACAACCTAGCTGGCGAAAAAAATCCACCAGATTGTAAGTGAAAGAGTCAAAGTTGTCGAGCATGAGAATGGTCGGCATGGTGGATATTGTTTTTGTAGAATTGTTTATTTGTGGAACAAAAAATGCAATGCTGTATCGGTACGATGATGCAAAGGTTCAAAAAAAATCTTGGCGTTTGCAAGTATAAAGGGGAGTTTTTTACTGGAGCAAATTTTTTGTGCTTAGCCTTGGGTATTGAAAAAAAAGGCCCCGACACTTTCGTCGAGGCCAAATAACCAAATCAAACTTTCTGTATCTGTAGCGCGAAATTTATTTCGCCATGTGTGGTGCGAAATTTATTTCGATCGGCATCCTGCGAAATAAATTTCGCCCTACCACCTCTTTACCTGCTCATAATCAATATAATAAAGCAGTTTGAAAGAGAGGTTGTTGTTCCCTGCAAAATCTATCAAATGGCCGACGTTGTAGCCATAACCATGATTCACGGCATAGCCGGAGTCGAAATGACCGATGCCATTTTTGTACACGAGCAGAAGGTCGCTGCCAGGAGCAAAACGCCAGGTATATATCAGGTCAATATTGAAAAAATTGGCGGCAACATTATTCAATGGTTCGCCTGATGCAGATAGCCCCGTGTAGGGCGAAGCGGTTAATTCCCCTTTTTCGTCAAGACCATAAAAGTGGCTGTATTCAGCTTTTTGCCAATAGTGACGCGCAAAAAGTGCGATGTTCATCTTATTGGTAAATGAAAATGAAGCGTTCAGGCTGTTGTTGAACCCCAGGATTTTGCGTCGGCCCAATACCACCGCATTTTCGGGCAATTCGGAGGCGCCAATCACTTCCGGATGAATTTCCCAGGACCACAGTCCGCCAACATTGTTCCAGGAATGTTCGTTGCCAAATCCGATACCGATAGTGAATTTGTCAGTAGCCCGCCAACGAAGACCTGAATAAATGTTCGTGCTGCTGCGATTTCTTTCATCAAAAAAACGAACGCCACCTTCCACATAATACGTTAGTCGCTTGCGATGGTCGCTGTTGTACCAGGTGTACAGGTTTGCACTGGCGGGCACATGATAATAAGTCTTGAAGTCAAAGTTGCGCGGTTCAAAATAATCATGGCGGCCCCAGGGTGCTACATTTCCACTAAATCCAAAATTGTGAAATGTTCGGGTATTCCCACCTAAATTGACCCCAAACTGCGTGGCCGACCAGGCTGCCCAAGGCTTGTAGAGCGATTCATTATACATCCAAAGACTCGACCAGAAATTATTGAGTTTCCACCAGGGCTTGTAATAATTGTAGTTGATCCATGCCGAATGGCTCACTTCGTTTGGGCTGAAAAGGATTCCCAGGTCATTGGGGTTGTAGGTATCACTTTCAAGGTTGAATTCGCTGCCCCAGAGAAAATTGCCGCTGGATTTTGAGGCATTTAAAGCAAGGTTGTAACCCCTTTCTGTGTTTTCTGCGCCAATTCGGTTGCTCAAAACCGCTTTGCCATTTAGCGAGTAAGATTGGGCCTTGTTTTTCAAATTAAACAAAAAGCCTGTTACGTTGGCATCCAGGCCTGCCCCTGAGCGCATCACATTGGTGTTGATCAGCGTTACGGATGAGTTGTGTTTCAAATTCTGGTCAAATACCACAATGTTTTTGTTGGTGAGCGGCGAAATTTGTTCTCGGATCTCCTTCCCTTCTTCTGTAATTATCTGGTATTCAGCATTTTCAATCGCATTGAACACACCAATGCCGAGGCCGCTTTTTGTCCTTCCGGATACCTTGGTTGCATTGAGCAGCTGGGCTCCAGCTCCTACCCTGCGGGAGTAAAAGAGCCCTCCTTTGTTGAAAAGTTCAGTTCCTTCGGTAAAAAATGCGCGGTTTTCATTAAACCTGACCTCAAAAGGAGACAGGTTTAACACATTCTGGTCTGAGCGTACCTGTCCAAAATCAGGGATCACCGTTGCATCCAGGGTAAAAGCCTCGTTGATCCCATATTTCAGGTCCATGCCCATGGACCAAGGGTAACTCCAACTGCTGCTGGGGCCCGAAGTTTGATTGTAGCTGTTGTTGGCATAAGCTGCCACAAAAGGGGTTGCACTGAGCCGAAGCGGTGCTTTTATGCCTCGAATCCCTGTCAGAACACCCATTTGGTTGAGCGAACCTGCTATATCGGGTTTTACCTCGTTCCAGGAATCTGTTTCGCCGCGCCGTCTAATATTGCGGTAAAAATTCACGCCCCATTCTTGCACGTCTTTTTTCGAAAATCGAAGGGCGGAATAGGGAATCTCCAATTCGGCCACCCATCCTTCGGGCGTTATGGTCGCTGAGGATTGCCAAACAGCATCCCATGCTGGGTCTTCGCCATCATTGTTGCCATTGTTCGAGTTGGCATTGGCGATGGAATACTTTGAGTCAAACTGTACATTGTCAGGTGTGACGCCAAATTGGAGCGCGTTTTGGCCATCCCGGTAAGTGTCGAGGATGATTGAAAATGCGTCGGTATTTTCCAATTCGTCTCTTTTGGAAAGTCGGTGGAAAATTGAATCGGGGTTAGTATCAAAGCATTGTATGCCCACATACAATGCGGCATCGCTGTATAAAATTTTAACAACACTGCGTTGGGTGGCGGGTAAACCGGGTGTCGGCCAAAGGAATACAAAATCGGTAGCGGCGGGTGCAGATTGCCAGGCTGCTTCGTCCAGCTTTGCATTCAGGATTATTTTTTCGTTTATCCGGGTGGCGTTGATGGTCTTCTTATCGGCAAGCAGGGCTTGTGCTGTTGCGCTGAAAGATGCGGCAAGGCCTAGGCAGGCCAAAAAAGGAAGTTTCATACAGGACAGGTCTAGTTTTTGTTTTCTTTGTTCGCCAAGAGACGGGCCTTTTTGGGAAACGTTGCAAGCCATTCTTCAAACTACCGATTTTAACACTTAAAGAACAGGTTATTAACGAGCAAGGATTCGTTTGGCATCATTCTTGGCTAAACGATTGTTAGTCAAGCTGATTAGCTTGCCCAAACACTATTTATTTCATTTTTTTTCAATTCCTCATGTTAATCATAGGTGTCACCTTAGGGCTTTTCGCCCTTGGAAGCGGCTGGATAGCCCTCATTGAGTTGCTCGAAAGGCGCAGCGCACTACGTCGGCGTTTTAATCCAAACTTGCGCAGACCAAAGCAATAAAACCTGGCCCGATACCTTCAGTAACTACTAGGTATCGGGCTTTTTTAAGGGAAATTCGGCAGGGCGGGCTGCAATTAGACCCATTTGCTGATCATCAAATCAGTAGTCGAGGGATTCAGCACTTTCCTGCTAACACCATAAATTTAAGCGCGCATTTTGGGGGCAAAAACCTGCTTTGTCACGGCGAAATAAATTTTGCCCTGCCTGTTGTCAAGAAAAGGCAAACATTTCTTCTTTTTTGGCAGCTTAACTTTTTTACCTTTGCGTCCACTTTTTAAAAAGTGGACTTTTATTGACTTAATTTTTTGATTTTCAAACAAATAAAGCATTATGGCTTTAATAGGGACTATTCGAAAACGTGGGTGGATACTCATCGTATTAATGACTTTAGCCTTGGGCGGCTTCATGATGATGGACATGGATGCCTGTAGCCAGCGCTATTCTGCAGCTGACGTGAACTCACTTGGAAAAGTAGGTGAAAAAGAAATCGCGCGCAGTGAATTTGAAACATACGAAAAACTGGTGTATTCTGAGCAAAAAGGAGCTGAAGTTTATCAGATACGCAATCAATCCTGGACCTATTTTGTTGAAAGGGCCATCGTACAACAAGCGGCAGAACCGCTTGGGCTGGGTGTAGGCAAGGAGGAATTGCTGGACCTCCAGTTTGGGCTCAATCTCAGCCCGATTGTTGCCGAACGTTTTAAGAACGAAGTCGGCCAGCCTGATCGCAGCAAACTTGCCAACATCAAGAATGCTATCGAACAAGGCCAGTTCACCGAGCCAAGAGCGCGTGCTTATTGGGCCGTCCAGGAAAAGGAGGTTGTGAAAGCCCGTCTTCAGGAAAAACTGATTGATCTCGTTGGAAAGGGCATGTTCACACCGAAATGGCAAGCGGAAATGGTGTTCAAGGAAAACAATGAGCGCCGTGACTTCTGTGCAGTCTTGATCCAATACAGCAAAATTAAAGACGAGGAAGCCCCCGTAGAGGACAGCGACTATAAGGCGTTTCTGAAGGAGAACCCACACGCTTACGACCAGGTTGAAGAAATCAGGATAGCTACCTATGCTTCGTTCGATGTGGTGCCAACCGCAGCAGACACTGCCAATGCCCGCGAATCGGTCATAAAACTTATCGAAGGGCTTCGCACCACAAAAAATGACTCTGCATACGTCATCGCAAATGGCGGAAGCTTTCTTAATTTGTTTGTGCCAAAAGACAAATTCCCTGCTTCTTATGCCGACTCCGTGATGAATGCTCCTATAGGCTCTATAGTCGGCCCCTTAATGGATCAGGGCGAGTGGAATATAATCAAGGTTCTTGGTCGAAAGGTGTTGCCCGACTCGGTGCGCGCCCGCCACATTTTGATTCGGGAACCAACTCCAGAAAGTGAATCACGGATAGATAGTTTGATGGCAGTCCTTAAGGCAGGAAAACAGCGTTTCGACACACTTGCCATGCAAGTGAGTCAAGATCCAGGCTCTGGCTCTTTGGGCGGCGACTTGGGCTGGTTTGCCAATGGCCAAATGGTTGCGGAATTCAACAATGTGTGCTTCATTACGGGCGAACAAGGCAAGTTATACAAAGTAGCCACCCAATTTGGTTGGCATATCATCGAGATCACGGGCAAAAAATTTGTCACCAACGAAGCTTCTGCTAAAGTTGCAGTTTTGGGGCGACGTGTAGAACCCAGCAAATCAACGCAGCAGGCGGTGAAAGATAAGGCCGTGGCACTTATTCAAAAAGCAAAGACCACTGCTGAACTTGAAGCGCTTGCCAGCAGTCAGAACATTAAGCTGCAAAACACCAAAGAGCTCAAGATCAATGAATTCAATTTGGGCACCCTGGGCGCTACCGAAGATGCCCGATCCATTGTCCGTTGGGCTTTTGACGAAAAAACCAAGAATGGCAGTGTAAGCCCGGAGGTTTTTGCTTTTGGAGACACAAAAGGCGGGTATTTCGACTCTAAATATGTGGTAGCTGCTATAAGTAAGGTGATTCCAAAGGGAGGCGCCACCGTTGAAACGCTCAAAATTTTGGCATCCTCCAGCAATCGGGTGAAAAACCTGAAAAAAGGAGCATATATCAAAAGCAAAACAGAAAAGCCGGGCGATATGGCCGCTTTCGCTGCTCAATGGGGAGGCAAGATAGATACACTACGAGGCGCCAACTTCCTGCAATCCTCCAGTGAACCGCGTGTCACCGGAACACTTTTTTCCACGGAAACTGGAAAGGTTAGCGATATTGTTCTCGCAAACGGGGGTGCGATCATGCTGATGCCGCTTACGGACAAATCACAGTTTCAGCTTCCAGCAGACCTTACCATGTTCCGCCGCCAGATGGCCTCCCAATTTGCCGGAAACATGCGTATGAACCTGATCAAATCTCTCGAAAAGAAATATAAAGTACAAGACAATCGATTCAGGTTCTGGTAATCAAGAGAACCTATCGACTTGAAAGTTTTTACTAAAAAACCTTCCGGGAAAATTCTCGGAAGGTTTTTTTCGTCTTTTTAGTGAAAGCCATTCCTGGCGCCCTTGCATTTTGATTTATAAGCGGCTACTTTTGCGAGCCCCTGTGTATAGACCACATCCTCCCCCTACATTTATGATTCGATCATTGCTTAAAATCGCCGCCGTGCTTATCGCGGGTATTCTGGTTTACAACTATTTTTTTGGTACCAATGAAGAACAAGAAAACTCTCGCAAGGTGTTTTCTCAAATCCGCGGGGTGGTTTCTTCCGTCGGGCAATTGGTAAGGTCTGAAAAAGATAAATTCGATGCTGGCAAATATGATGCTGCGCTCGATAAACTCGGCGGGGTATATAAAGCCATCCGAACCCAGGCCCGCCATGTGGACGAAAAGGTGATCAAACGGCTGGACGAGTTGGAAGGCAGAAAAGTTGATCTTGAACGAGAACTCAACGAAATAGAAGCCAATGACCAACAAGGGTCAGCAGCTGCCGGCAAAAAAAAGGACTCAAAGTCGGCAGCCAAAGCCGCCGACCAGGCGCGCCGCAAAGAGGCTCTATTCCGTGAACTGGAAAGCCTGGTACGCGATTCCGATGCCTTGTTGGAAGAAGCAGGCAAATGAAAAGGGCAAGATTTTTGATTTCCAAGGAAGTTCTCCGACATTTGCGCCCTTTTAAAAAACGAGGCGCGTTTGTCGGTCAAAATCCTGATTTGGTAAGCAGACTTTAAACGCTTATCTTTTCCTGAAAATTTAATTCAACTAAACCCAAGCCACCATGTTATTAGTGCCCTTTTCCAACGATAGAATAATCCAATGACGGAATTTTTGCAGCATTTACTTGGGAGCGACTGGGAGAACTCGCTAATAATTATTCTCAATTTAGTTATTATTGAGAGCTTGCTTTCAGTGGACAACGCTGCAGTCATTGCCACGATGGTGCTCGATTTGCCGCCTGAAAAGCGCAAGCGGGCCCTTCGGTACGGCATAATTGGGGCTTATGTTTTTAGAGGTATTTGCCTCATTTTCGCCTCCTGGCTTATCAAAATTTGGTGGTTGAAACCTCTTGGCGGACTATACTTGATTTATCTGGCTATTGATTATTTCAGGCGAAAAGCAACACCGGAATCTGAAGATGATTTGCTGAACAAAGAAGAGACTTGGTATTACAAACTTACTATTGGCCTTGTAGGCTCCTTTTGGGCCACAGTCATTGCAGTAGAAGCGGTCGATTTGGCATTTTCTATTGACAATGTATTTGCTGCGGTTGCATTCACCGACAATATTTACCTCGTTTGTACGGGTGTGTTCATTGGGATATTGGCCATGCGCTTTGTAGCACAATGGTTTGTGTTGCTATTGGAGCGATTTCCATTTTTGGAAACGACAGCCTTTGCTGTCATTGGTATTCTTGGTTTCAAACTCAGTTTTTCTTTCGTTTGCCACTTTTTCAAAGGCCAGGCCTGGGCAGATGCTTTTGAAAGTGAGACCGCAGACCTTATTGTAAGTATCATTACCGCCGGTTTTTTCTTTATTCCGATCATGACTTCGCGGTACTTGGGTTGGCCATCAGCTAATAAAAAGTGAGGGGCGAGGACACACTCCTCAAAGTTATTATTCACACGTTCCTTATCTTGTGGCAAAAACTATATTGCCGTGCAAAAAATCATTTTTCCGCTCTTGCTCGGTGCATCTATTGCCGTTTTTCTTGTTTGGTCTTTAGACAAGCCCGAACGGGCTGCCGCAGGCATTTCAATGATCGGGAAAGAATCTCACCCTACCGATTATTTTTCTCAGCCTGTGGAAGGCCCGATTCATCTTACCGGCACATGTGGCGAACTACGCCCCGGGCATTTTCATGCAGGTCTTGATATTGATGGTGTAACGGGCAACCCGGTATTCGCAGCAAGCGAGGGATATATAGAGACCATCAAAGTGCAAGCCGCTGGATATGGCAACGTCCTTTTTGTCAAGCATCCAAATGGCTATACAACGCTCTATGCTCACCTTGACCGATTTGCCTATGATATCCAGCAGTTTGTAAAAAAAAACCAGTATGATCATGAGCGCTTTGAAATCGAATTGAAGCCGCCCGAAGGCATGTTCAAAGTAAAAAAGGGACAACAAATTGGGTATTTGGGCAATACCGGCAGTTCGAGTGGGCCGCATCTTCATTTCGAGATCAGAAGTCCGCAAGGCAAAGCCGTGAACCCCTTGCTTTGTGGTATCCCGGTAGTGGACAAGCTTGCCCCGGATCTTCGCGACCTGAAAGTTTACTTTCTCAACGATCGACGCGAAGTTTTAGGGAGCAAGGCCCTATCTCTTCAAAAAGATAAAAAAGGAAATATTGGACTGGAAAGCGACACCGTCAGAATTGGAGGGGTACGAATTGGGTTTGGTGTAAAAGCATACGACCGTACAAACGGTTTCCGCAATGACAATGGGGTTTATTCCATCGGGCTTTTTGCTAACGACCAACTTGCGTTCCAATGGACAGCCAATGAATTTGATTTTGACGATTCGCGTTACCTCAATGCCCACATTGATTATGCCGCAAGGCAACGCCACGGAACCTGGTTTCATCGATGCTTTACCTTGCCGGGAGATTTTTTGGGCAATTATACCCGAACCGAATCCATGGGGAGCATTTTGCTCGACCCAATAAAGCCCACGAAAATGACCCTGAAAATAAGCGACGCCCTGGGCAACACCAGAACGCTTAATTTTTGGGTCTTGCAGGACGATGCTGCCATGGAAACCTTTTTGAGCCCCCCTTACCAGTTCTTGCTGCCCTTCGACGCTGAAAGTCATATCGATCTTGACGGGTTTTCCTTGGCACTTCCGAAAGGCGCTTTGTACGAAACTGTACCGCTTCAGTACGTTTCCAGCCAGGACAGCAGCAGCGACATTTATTCTCCCATGCACCACCTTCATGACGACCGAACTCCTGTGCATAAGCCATTCAATATCAAGATAATTCCTACACATTTGCCGGCGCATTTGAGACCAAAAGCGATTATAGCAAACTGCAATGAGGGGCGCCCGGACAATTGCGGTGGCATTTGGCAAGGAGAATGGCTCAGTACGCAGGTTCGTACTTTTGGCGATTTCTGCATTATGGCCGATACTATCCCGCCTCGCATTACACCGGTAGTTTTTGCAGCAGACATGCGCCGAAAAAACACCATTTCTTTTCGAATTCTCGACAATTTTTCGGTGACAGGCACCGCAGACAATTTCACTTACCGAGGTACCATCGACGGGCGATGGGTATTGTTTGAGTTCGACAAAAAACGCAACCGACTCACCCACAAATTCGATGAACAACTGGGAAAAGGAGAGCACCGTGTGCGAATCACGGCAAAAGACGATCGGGGCAATGAAGGGGTTTTTGAGGGAAATTTTTTGAGATAAGCGCGGCCAATGTGAGGGTTGAAAATTCCAATATACCATAACTCAAAATCCTGACTTCCTATGCCCGATTCTTCGCTTTTCGGTCTTGATCTTGGGGGCACCAAAATAGAAGGTGTCGTACTGGAAAGCCGTAGCAATCCTGTGCCTATCTGTCGTATGCGTATCCCTACGGAAGCGGATTTGGGGTACCAGCATATTCTGGGGCAAGTGGCCAGCTTGCTGGAAATGCTAAGGCGCGAATCTGGCTTTGAGCCACAAAAGCTGGGCATTGGGCACCCAGGCACTCTGGACCCTAACACCGGTGTGATTAAAAACGCGAATACTACCGTGCTCAACAACCAGGCATTCAACAAAGACCTTGAAGCTCGTTTGGGTATTCCTGTGCTTCTGGCCAACGATGCCAACTGTTTTGCTGTGGCTGAAGCGCTTATGGGAGCGGTGCCGGAAGTCATGCCGGAAGCCGAAGCGGTATTTGGGGTTATACTTGGCACCGGGGTAGGAGGAGGCTGGGTAATTCATGGGAAAGTGCGCAACGGCCGGCAAGGCATCGCTGGTGAATGGGGGCATAACTTCCTCGACGATAGCGGCGGTCCCTGCTATTGTGGCCATACAGGTTGTGTTGAAAATATAATTTCCGGGCCTGCGCTCGAGCGGTATTATGCCAAATTAAGCGGGCAAAAACGAATGCTTAAGGATATCGTAACCCGCTCAGAATCAAACGAAGACCCTGCGGCCACTCAAACCATAGACCGGCTCTTGCATTTTTTTGGAAAAGCCATGGCGACCGTTGTCAATATCATGGACCCGGATGTGGTGGTGCTTGGTGGTGGCGTGGGCAATATCGGGCGACTTTATTCAGACGGCCCGGCAGAAGTTCAGAAACACCTGTTCAATCATCGGATCGATACGGTATTCCTTCGTCCGAAATTAGGTGACAGCGCTGGTGTATTTGGCGCCGCACTGCTTTAACGGCAACTTTTGCCCCCGAATTGAACGAATTTCTACCGAACTTTTTCTAAAAGAGGAAATCGCACTACCTTTGCGGACTTTTTGACCCGCCATGGATATTTAGGGCGACGGAGGATTGGTCTCTCCTTACTGAGGATATTCCTCCAAAATTCATCACACATCATTCATCATTTATCAACAAAGCATAATGGCAACGACGACAGATATTCGCAACGGCCTTTGTATCGAACACAACAACGACATTGTTAAAATCATCGATTTTTCAAAGTTTCAGGTAGGGCGCGGTAGCGGCAAGGTATGGTGCAAATTAAAAAGCACTACCTCTGGCAGGGTTGTAGAACACACATTCAACAGTGGCGCAACCATCAATGAAGTGCGCGTAGAGCGCAGGAAATTTCAATACCTGTATCGAGAAGCTGAAGGATACGCACTCATGAACCAGGATAC
Organism: Saprospiraceae bacterium; assembly: GCA_046160345.1. Taxonomy (GTDB): domain Bacteria; phylum Bacteroidota; class Bacteroidia; order Chitinophagales; family Saprospiraceae; genus M3007. The sequence continues at coordinate 3,828 of JBJXGO010000171.1, read as the reverse complement.
GTTCGAGCAAATGTCGATTTCTGATGAAATGGTGGACAACGGCAAGTTCCTTAAAGAAGGCGACGTGGTCGAGGTGTTGTATCATGGCGCCAAAGGAACTATCCTTTCTGTGGAACTCCCTCAAACGGTGGAACTTGTGATCACTTATTGCGAACCCGGTCTGCGGGGTGACACAGCTACCAACACGCTCAAGCCGGCCACCGTAGAAACCGGCGCTGAAGTAAGGGTGCCGCTCTTTTGCGAGCAAGGCGACAAGATCAAAATTGATACGACCACCGGGGCGTATATGGAGCGGGTGAAAAAATAATGGACTTGAAAAATAATTGGGGGAGCTATTTCGATTGGTTCGGGATAGCTCCTGTTTTATTTTGAACAAGCCCCACTTGTTTCAAATCAAATTCTTCCACGTCTTTACCGGTCTCTACCCGCAACATCCCCTGCTCCGTCACCCCCAGAATCACGCCTTCGAATTCCAAACCATCGGCCAGGCGCACAAAGCAGGCCGCTGTGCCCCGTTGCCAAAGGTTTTCCTCGTATTCTGCTTTTATCCCCCTTCTGTTTCCCGCTTTTAATTGCAGGTACCGGCGTTCCACACATTCAAAAACCTGCTCCTCCAAGGCATCCAAATTCAGTTTTTTACCCAACACCTGAGCCAAAGAAGTCGCATGGGGCAAGTCTTCAGGGAATTCCAGTTGATTCACATTCAACCCAATACCAACAATGGAACTTTGCAACCGGGAGCCTGAAATTGAATTTTGAATCAAAATGCCTGCTGTTTTTCGGTTGCCAAGGTAAAGGTCGTTCGGCCATTTGACAGTTGGCTGGTGGCTTATCTCTAATGACTGGGCCAGATCCTTCAGGGCGAGTGCAACTGCCATACTAAGGTAAAACTGTGCCTGCGCTTCCAGCCAGCTCGGGTACAGAATGATACTGAGTAATAGGTTGTCGCCTGGCGAGCTATGCCACGGACTGCCATGTTGCCCGCGCCCGGCTGTCTGATTGGCAGCCCTGACCACAGTTCCTTCCGGCGGCTTGGTTTTTGCAGTCCTTCCCCCAGCCCCCTCAAGCGGGAGTAGAGGTTTGGAAGATTGGGCAACTATTTGAGCGGCCCAATCGTTTGTAGAGGGTAGTTCGTCGAAACGGTAGTAAACCTTTCCTACAAAGAGGGTGTTTGACATGGAGTTTCAAAAAGAAAGGGGCGAAATAACGGCCATTTTTGCTACCTTTGACCTCAAATCTTAAAAACAACTGCCACTAATTTTACGAATTGACACTAATGAGATTTTCGATCCGTGTCAATTCATGCCATTAGCGGCTAAAAAATTATAAAAAAAATACTTTTCAAATTTGGTAAGCATTCCCAACAAGCGGGCAAGACAACCGCAACTCGAACAACTTAACCACGCCATCGTTGAGGGCATCCGCGACAAAAAAGGCAAAAAGATCGTTCAACTTGACCTTCGGAAACTTGGCGACGCACCCGCCGACTTTTTCATCATCTGCGAAGGCGATTCCAACACCCACGTCAAGGCCATCACAGACAGTATCCACAAAAAGGTCAAGGAAGAACTCAAAACCGCCCCCTCCCATACCGAAGGGTCAAGCAATTCCAAATGGGTTTTGATGGATTATTTCAATACTGTGGTACACGTTTTTCACCCGGAAACACGCGATTTTTACGAACTCGAACATCTTTGGAGCGACGCTAAGGTGACGGAGTTTGGAGAGGTTTAAACCTGTCATCAAACAGCTGCTAGACAAGATCAAATAAATACAAGTCGCTTCAATCATTCATTCCGCGAAATGAATTTCGCGCAACTCAATCATGGAAGACAAAAAGAAAAAAGACGAATCGCCCGAGCAACGCCGACCCGAGGAAAACGGTGAAGGTGGCGGCATGCCGCGTTTCAATTTTATGTGGGTATTTATCCTAATCGGATTGGGCCTCCTTGCTTTGCAGTTCACCAAATTTTCGGGAAAACCCGAGAACGCAAGCTGGACAGATATCGATAAATGGGCCAAAAAGGGTCATATTGAACGGTTTATCGTGGTGAACCCAAAGGAAGCTTATGTTTATATCAAGAAAGATTCGTTAGGCGTTGGTGAACACGCCACAAAGGTAAACGCGCCTAAAAAATCGCTTTTCAGCACGGATCAGGCACACTACGTGATGAATATCGGAAGCATTGAGGTGGCCTCGTCCAAGATCGACAAGATCAACGAGCAGATCATCAAGGAGAAAAAGCAACAGCCCATCGAACTCAAAATTGAAGACCGCATAAACTGGTCGGCCGTGCTGGTCAATTTCGGCTTGCCTATTCTCATCTTCATCGGCCTCTGGATCTTTATCATGCGCCGCATGGGCGGCGGCCCGGGCGGTCCTGGCGGTCAAATCTTCAATATTGGCAAGTCTAAAGCCACCCTTTTTGACGGAAATTCCAAAGTGAACACCACATTTGCCGATGTGGCCGGCCTCGATGAGGCCAAGGAGGAGGTAATGGAAGTGGTCGATTTCCTCAAAAATCCAAAGAAATATACGGTTTTAGGCGGCAAAATACCCAAAGGAGTTTTGCTGGTAGGGCCTCCGGGCACCGGAAAAACCTTGCTGGCCAAGGCCGTTGCCGGAGAGGCCAACGCTCCGTTTTTCTCCATTTCCGGTTCTGATTTTGTTGAAATGTTTGTGGGGGTAGGGGCGAGCCGTGTGCGCGACCTTTTCCGCAATGCCCGTGAAAAGGCGCCTTGTATCATCTTTATCGATGAAATTGATGCCATCGGTCGCGCACGCGGGCGCGGCGCCATACAAGGTGGCAACGATGAACGGGAGAACACCCTCAACCAACTACTGGTTGAAATGGACGGCTTCCCAACCGACAAAGGCGTAATACTCATGGCCGCTACCAACCGGCCGGATATTCTCGACATGGCACTCATGCGCCCAGGCCGCTTTGACCGTCAAATCGGAATCGGACGACCTGATCTGAAAGGCCGCGCCCAGATCTTTGAGGTGCATATGAAAAACATCAAGGTGTCTCCTGATGTAAAGGCGATCACGCTTTCAGAAATGACCCCGGGTTTTGTGGGCGCAGACATAGCCAACGTTTGCAACGAGGCAGCGCTCATCGCTGCTCGCCGCGAAAAAACAGCGGTTGACCTGGAGGATTTCAACTACGCACTCGACAAGGTAATCGGCGGCCTGGAAAAAAAGAACAAGATCATCAGCCCGGAAGAGAAGCAGATCATTGCGTACCATGAGGCGGGCCACGCCATATGCGGATGGTTTTTAGAGCACGCCCACCCATTGGTTAAAGTGACCATCGTTCCACGCGGACTGGCTGCTTTAGGCTATGCGCAGTACCTTCCCAAAGAGCAGTACATTACCCGAAAGGAAAAACTCCTGGACGATATTTGCATGACGCTCGGTGGCCGCGCGGCGGAATCGGTCGTATTTGACCAGATCAGCACTGGCGCCCAAAGCGACCTCGACCATATCACCCGGCTTTCATACGATATGGTAGTGAACCACGGCCTGAGTGAAAAGGTCGGCAATGTGTCTTACTACTCCATGCTCAACGATAGTTTCAACCGCCCCTTCTCGGAGCAAACGGCCTATCTGATAGATCAGGAAGTAAAAGTTATGATCGAGGATCAGTACAAGCGTGCCAAGAAATTGCTAAAAGATAAGCGCAAACATCTGGATGCGCTTGCAAAAGCCCTGCTTGAAAAAGAGGTGCTGCACCGCGCTGATCTAGAGGAAATTATCGGCAAACGACCGTTTATAGATCCAACCCCGGGCGAGAGCTCGCATGTGCCGGAAATTGGCTCTCCGGC
>JBJXGO010000170.1:0-15816 GCA_046160345.1 Saprospiraceae bacterium | reverse complement strand
GCACAAAACATGTCGTTAAAGAGACAAAATCTAAAGCGCAGCATTAACATTCGTTACCCATTTTCATCTTCTGTCTCGCCTTTTGGGTGTGCTTGTTCATAAACCCTTATCAACCGTTCTATGTCGTTGTGCATATAAACTTGGGTAGAAGCCAGGTTTGAATGTCCGAGGAGCTCTTTGATGGCATTTAAGTCGGCCCCGCGATTGGAAAGGTGGGTTGCGAAGGAATGACGCAAAACGTGCGGACTGCGTTGGTCTTCTGTAGTTACCGTAGAAAGATGTTTTCGCACGATATAATAAATGCTTTCGGGAGAAAGTCGCTCCCCTTTCCGGTTAAGAAAAACCCAAGGCTCCGGGGTGCCCGGGAAGATCGAATTTCGGGCATCCAAAAACTTTTCCAACCAAACGGCCAGATACTTGGCAAACGGAACAAGCCGCTCCTTATCCCCTTTGCCAAGAATTCGAAACACCATGCGACTAAAATCCAAGTCGTTGATTTTTAAATTGGATGCTTCACTTCGGCGCATGCCAGTAGCATAAAGGGTTTCAAGCAATACCCGGGCAAGCAGGCCTCCATAATCGTCTGCAAATTCAATGTGCGAGAAAAGGGCGGCCAATTGACTTTCCTGTACAAAAACAGGGAGTCTTTTGCCCATCCGCGGTGCCGTGATCTTGCGCATGGGGTCTTTTTCGATCAACCCGCGCTTTTTTAAAAATTTGAAATAGCTCTTAAGACAAGAAAGCTTCCGAACAATACTTCTTGGGTTTTGGCCAGCCTGCATCAAGGATACTACCCAGGACCGTATATGCAAATGCCTTACTTCGTGTAACGAGGTAAGGCATTGTTGTTCAACACAATATGATATAAAATTGGAAAGGTCGCCTTGATAAGCCGTAAGGGTATGTGGCGAGAACCTACGCTCGAGCGACAGATATCCGTAAAACGACGTTTCGTGGAACAAAACTATAATATGATAAATATGAATAATGTGATAAATGTGCTAATCGAATTCGACTTGACCCCCCGGGCCTCATTTGCCACATTAGCACATGTATCAATCGTTCTTGTTACCGTACATATCTTCCTTGTACACTGCCTTTAGCACTTCAGTGCGGCGCTCAACAGAGGGCTTGGAAAATGCTTTGCGGCGGCGCAATTCTTTCAATATACCTGATTTTTCAAATTTGCGCTTGTATTTCTTAAGCACCTTGTCGATGGTGTCGCCGTCTTTAATCTCGAGGATGAGCATGGATTTCTCCTTCTTTTATTGGTGAAAAAAATCGAATGTTAAAAATTGGGCTGCAAAGGTAATTCTAGTTCAGCAAAAATTACTGCTTAGAGCAAAATTTTCGGCATCAAATTGGAAAATCAATTTAATCCAAAAGAAAAGTGCTTACAAATTCGGCAGTTTCAAGGTAGAAATGCTTTCCTTTGCGCTTGGAAACTTATTCGTCCTCCCAACATCAATAAAAAGTTATTTGAAACCTTATGCTCAGCCGACGCAGTGTCCGAGTCAAAGTGATGCAACTTCTTTATATGCTCAATCGCGACGAGTCTTTGGAACTCGCCGAATTGCAAACGGCATACAAAAACGGCATCTGGAAAGCCTTTGAACTTTACATTTATCATCTGTATCTTACATTGCGCGTGGCGCAGTACGCGGAAAAAGATGCTGCCAATCGCGCTGTAAAGCTAGTTCCAAGTGATCAGGACAAGGTTTTTGACCCCCGCTTGAGCAACAATATCTGCACCCAGAGTCTTGCAAACCACGTTGAATTCCTAAACCTTGTGGCCAAGTATAAGGTCAACGAGGGAATAGACGAAGACCATATCAGATCCTTGTACAATGGATTTGTGGATGTGGCCGAATATCAGGATTACCTTGCGCTTGAGGCGCCTACAGAGGCTGATCATGGGAAGATTTTCATCGAACTTTACCGCTATCTTTCGTCCAATGATCTCTTCCTCGATATGACGGAAGACTGTTACAACAATTGGGCTGACGACGAGTCGCTGGTGTTAGGGGCCATGAAAAAGACCCTCAAGTCGATGCCGGTTAGCGGAGAGTTTTACAAAGAACACGAACCTTCGGACGAAACTGTGCGCGAATTTGGAGCAGAACTTTTGCTGCGTACTGCTCAGGAAGACGCTGCTTTGCTTGCAGAAATTCAGCCCACACTTAAAAACTGGGATGCTGACCGTGTAGCCATTCTTGACATGATCATGCTAAAAATGGCACTTTGCGAACTCCTTCACTTCCCAACTATCCCCACTAAAGTTACCCTGAACGAGTTTGTGGAGATTTCAAAAACCTATTCTACCGACAAAAGCAAGGAGTTCATCAACGGAATTCTAGATCGTATGATGAAAAAATTACTGGAAGAGGGCCGAATAGTAAAAGAGGGTCGGGGCTTGATTGACCAATAGCACGAACTTCATTTTACCCTTCCCAAACTTTGTACAAGCCTTTTGAGCTGCCTGCGAAATAAATTTCTCGCTACCTTTGCTGCATAATGCAACGCCAAGCACAAGCCCCCATCCCAACTCAATATGGATTGTTCAACATGTTGGCCTACGCCGAAAAAAGTTCAGAGCGAATGCCCCATGTTGCTTTTGTGGCCGATGGCTTTGACCCATCGAAACCTGTAGCGCTCCGTATTCATTCAGAATGTATGACGGGTGATGTGTTCGGTTCGCGCCGATGTGATTGTGGCGAACAACTGGATGCTTCCCTGAGGATTGCTGCCGAAAAACACGGTGTGGTCATTTATCTCCGCCAAGAAGGGCGTGGAATCGGACTGATCAACAAGCTCAAAGCCTACAATCTACAAGATCTCGGCCTTAACACGGCTGATGCCAATACCCATCTAGGCTTCGATGTAGACGCCCGCCAATACGATTGTGCCATACACATTCTGCAAGACCTTGGAATTCAACAAGTTGAACTGATAACAAACAACCCTGCCAAGGTCGAAGCCTTGCGGAGGTCTCCTATAGAAGTGGTAGGCCGCATTCCGATTATCGTCTTGCCGCAAGCAGACAGCCGACAATATTTACAAACGAAGCAAGATTTGATGGGGCATTTATTGGGGTTATGAACTTGAACGAGAAACGTTGAACTATGAACATGCAAACTCCAGTCAACAGTCAGCAGGAATCATTTCAAAGCCAGGCTTTCCGCACTGGGTTTGTGAATATTATAGGGCGTCCAAATGCCGGCAAATCCACCTTAATGAACGCGCTGGTGGGAGAGCACATGAGTATCATCACCCATAAACCTCAGACTACCAGGCATCGGATCATTGGTATTTTGACCGGCGAAAATTTCCAAATGGTTTTTTCAGACACGCCTGGTTATGTAAAAACGCCCAGCTACAAAATGCACAAGGCGATGAACCGATTTGTCGAAGGAACTTTGGAAGACGCCGATCTGATGCTTTTTGTGTTTGACATGACCGAGGAATTGGAGGCAGACAATCCTTTGATAGAAGTTTTGAAAAAAACGGAAGTTCCAATCTTGCTTATTTTGAACAAAAAGGATTTGGTAGGGGAACAACGCATCCAAGATGTTACTGGCTGGTGGAAAAAACATGTAAATTTTGATCAAGCCATCGCTATTTCAGCGCTAAAGGATGTACAATCTGAGTCATTGCTTGAGAAAATATTGTCCTATCTCCCTGAAGGCCCCGCATACTACCCGCCCGATCAACTGACTGATCGCCCGGAACGTTTTTTTGTTGGCGAGATCATTCGTGAAAAAATCCTTCGGCTTTACGATGATGAAATACCCTATTCTTGTGAGGTAAGTGTGGAGGAATTCAAAGATTCCAAAACAAATGCTGGTGAGGATATTGCACGTATTCGCGCCACTATATATGTGATGCGTGAAACCCAAAAAGCCATTTTACTGGGCAAAGGCGGTGCCGCTATCAAAAAATTGGGCACTTATGCCCGACAAGACATTGAGCGGTTCCTGCAAACCAAGGCCTTTCTTGATTTGACGGTAAAAGTGCGAGACAATTGGCGCGACGATGAGCAGGCCCTGCAGCGTTTTGGATACCTGGGGGGATAATGGTTCCATTGACCACATTTTTTTGTACTCTTGCGGCTCGGTTTTTGCTGTAGTAATTATAGTTATTTTAAAACTTTTTGAAAAATTATCAACGTTTTTGAAACTAAATGCGTCATATACGTTTTAGAATATGGCGATGATTAAAGATTTTCATTTTATATCTTTTTTCTACGTCAAGCGTTCAATATCAAGACTTGAAAATCTGTCATGCCGACAGCCGTATAAAATATTCAATCTATGCGCCAGTTAAAAATCGCCCACAAGATTACGAACCGCGAGAGCCAGGCGCTGGACAAGTACCTCAACGAGATAAGCAAACTTTCAATGCTTACCCCGGACGAAGAGGTAATGTTGGCGCAGCGCATTCGCGAAGGCGACCAGGAAGCACTGGATCAAATGACCCGGGGCAATCTGCGCTTTGTAGTGTCTGTTGCAAAACAATATCAGAACCAAGGACTTAGCCTCTCAGACCTTATCAACGAGGGCAATGTCGGACTAATCAAAGCAGCCCGGCGTTTTGATGAGACCAAGGGCTTCAAGTTCATCTCCTATGCTGTGTGGTGGATTCGCCAAAGCATACTCCAGGCTATCGTGGAGAACAGCCGGATTGTACGTATGCCGCTCAATAAAGTAGGTTCCTACAACAAGGTGAACGAAGCTTACATTGCCTTTGTGCAAGAATTTGAACGTGAGCCTTCTGACGAAGAGCTTGGAGAATTGCTTGGTATGAGCGAACGCGAAATTCAGCAACTCATCCACAGTGGTTCACGGCACGTTTCGCTGGATGCGCCTCTTCCGGGAACAGAAGAAGGCGATGCCACCATGCTCGATGTAATGGTGCCAGAAAACAGTGATGACCCGGATTTTGAGCTCATGGCCGAATCACTTCGAGAGGAAGTGGCCCAAGGGTTATTTTCCCTTTCGCCCCGTGAAACTGAAATAATCGGAGCATATTATGGCCTCAACGGTCGTACAGCGCTGACGCTGGATGAGATTTCTGAGCTTTACGGACTTACTCGCGAGCGAGTGCGTCAAATAAAAGAGCGCGGCATTCGCCGCTTGCGTAAAATTCACAGCGAGAATTTGAAATCCTATCTGGGATAGTTCGAGATGCCAATCGTTTGTTAAATCACTGCGGACTCCAAAATAGTCAAGCTCATCTTTTCAGCATCCAATTTTACAGAAATGCCATAAGGTAGCGTAGCCTGATGCTCCACGTGGCCAAAAGGAAATCCATACACTATGGGCATGCCAAGGTTTTCCAGCCGGTTTCGAAGTGTATCTGGAAGCGAAAACGACGGGCTGTCGGGTTTGGCCTGGCAGTCGTTGAAAACGCCCAATGCAATACCTGCGGCCTCTGCCAGATCCGTGGCCTGTAACAAATGGGTCAGCATTCGGTCCAGGCGATAAGGTTGCTCACCAACCTCTTCAATAAATACTATTTTATTTTTGAATTCAGGGGCAAATTCAGTGCCTGTCAAGCAGCAGAGCATGGTTAAATTGCCTCCTGTTAACACCCCTGTTGATTGCCCCGGCCTGATTGCAAAAGGTTGATATTCAGATGGTTCAGATTCAATTCCGAGCCTGTTTGTGCTTATTTCATATGGGGCAACTCCTTTAATAAGTACAGCATGCAAATGTTGCAGGGTATCTTCCGGGTACTCTGCAGCGGCCACTGGACCATGAAATGTCACGAGCCCGGTGCGTTGATGGATGGCCAGGTGTAATACGGTTACGTCACTATATCCGATTAGTGGTTTCGGGTTTCGTCGGATGAGGTCGAAATCCAGATTGGGTAATAGTCTCGTCGCTCCGTAGCCGCCGCGAATGCACCAAACCGCTTCTATTTCTGGGTTTTGAAATGCCCAATGGAAGTCGGCCAAGCGGTCTGCATCGGTGCCAGCCAGATAGCCATTTACAGCTCGCAGGCTTTTACCTTCCACGATCTTGTAGCCGAAATTGGTTAAATTGGCAATTCCTTTGTCCATTTTTTTTTGCGATGGAGGGCTGCTCGGTGCGATGAGCGCCACCGTAGCGCCTTCACGCAGCCGGGAGGGTTTTACCAAGCCAGGCTTGGGAGCATCGGGGTTTTCGGCCATGATGTTGAATATGGAAAGGTTTGATGCCAAGGTTGCTAAACTGACGGTTTTGAAAAAATTGCGACGGAGCATTGTGTAGATAAAAAGATGAGCTTGATAAAAGTTAAAAAGGGGTCAACAAGGTTATAAAATATCGGATTAATCCCAGGGCTATGCTCACTCCGATCCAAGTGATCAAGTTCACTTTAAGGTATTGGAGAGCAATCAAGGAGACCAGGACCCAGACCAAGGCAAATGCTTGAATTTCAGGCGGATCAGGAAGAATGACCGCCTGGCCGAAATACAAACACAAATTAAGTATCACGCCGGTCACAGCCGCTGTGGTAAATTGGAAAATTGACCTAAGCGCAGGATTCTCCTGGCTCCGTTCGATCAATGGCGCACCAACAAAAATGAAAAAGAAAGAAGGCAAAAATGTGTACCATACGGTAGCCGTCAGACCCAAAGTTGCTGCTCCCAGAGACCCGCCAAATGCGTTGTATCCTGCCATGAACCCTACAAAAGCAAGGACCATTACAAGTGGCCCGGGGGTGGTTTCGCCCAGCGCAAGACCGTCTATCATTTCTGGGCGGGAAAGCCAGGCAAATTGCTCTACGCTCACCTGCGCCACATAAGGCAGAACAGCATATGCCCCACCGAAGCTTACAAAAGCCGCTTTAGTGAAGAATAAAGACAGGTTTTTCCAAAAGTCAAAATTCGGAGCAAAGGCGGCAAACATCACCAATGGGATTGCCCAAAACAGGATGAAGAGACTTACTTGTAATAAAAACTTGCGGACAATGGTTCCACTCCTTTTTGGTATGGTGAATTGCCTGATAAGGTTTGTTGTACCGTTTGTGGATGAATCTTGCGCTTTGGAATTCTTCGGGTTAAAATTTCGGGGAAATTTTAACCCGAAATAGTGAATCCCAACCCCGATCAAAATCGAACCAAGAATAATTAATGGAAATTGCACATTCAAAAAATAAATAGCACAAAAAGACACCCCTGCAACAGCAATATGTATCGGCGATATAAGGGATTTTTCCCCAATTTTTACAATGGCTCCAATTACAATAGCCACTACCGCCGGTTTCAAAAGGTCAAAACCCGCCTGCACAACAGGGATGTGCCCATATGTGACGTACAAAGCACTCAATCCCCATAAGATCATTGCAGAAGGCAGCACAAACAAAATTCCTGCGGCCAGCCCTCCTCGTACCCCATGCAATAGCCAGCCCATGTAGGTGGCCAATTGCTGAGCTTCAGGACCAGGAAGCAGCATACAATAATTAAGCGCATGTAAGAATTTCGAGTTGCTGATCCAACGCTTTTTCTCCACCAAAAAATCATGCAAAATGGCGATTTGTCCAGCAGGCCCACCAAAACTTATAAACCCCAGTCGAAGCCAAAACCCTAAGGCCTGACGGAAAGTAGGGTAGGTGTGAGAATCGGCCGTTTCTCTCATTTGTTTGAAAATGAGTCTGTTGTGTTTCAATAACAAGCGATAACCCAAGCTTTCTCAAAATGCCATGCCCAATTGCATTGTTGGTATAAGCACGACCCGGGTTCTAGGATCAAGTTCTGCGGAATTAAACGGAGTTGGTTTGTTAACTTCGATGCCAAAGGGAACAGATAGTTCCAGGGTCGCGCGGCCAAACTCCCATTGCATACCCCAACGAAGCATGAGTTTTGTGGTTCTTTCTTTATACTTTTGGTAATTGGGCATTGGCGGAGGTGGAAAAACATTGTCTAAGCTTATTTGAAATTGCCTTGAGCCAAACCGAATATCAGGACCTAAAAACAGTCCGCTTTTTCGACCTGAAAAACGCCCGTGAAAAAAGTACCTGACATGAAAGCCGCCTTCAAACCCGCCCAAAAATTCGCTGAAATAGTAAAGATAATCTGGTTGATTGGGCAAGTAAAAATTCCCTTGAAGCCCCAAATACCAGTAAGGGTTGAGAGGCCGCTCAACACTCAGAATATAAAATTTGTAGCCTTGTCCCAACCATTGAGCGCCAATACCTGTTTGGACAATAACACGGGGTGCTGCGATTTCAGGCGGGTCATTGCGATTTTGAGAAAAAACCAAAACCGAATTCAGAAGTACAGCCAGCAATATCAATTTTTTCATGATCAAGGGTCTTTGATTGTTTAGAAGGCAAATGGCCCACCTAAAGTATAACACAATTTCAATTTGCAACTAGGATGATTAAACACCGTTATCTGTTGCCTCAGCGCCGCGAGTAATGCCAAACCATTGCCGCTGCAAGAATTAGGATCAGAACTATGATTGCGACTACCCAAAGTTGCAAAAAACGGATGGGACGCCGCTTGGGGCGACGACTGCGGTCAAGATTTTGCTCCAGTTTTTGCCAAACTTTTTCGGATGGCCGTTCGTGGAGCTTCTCCTCGTTTTCTTTAAAAAAATCAAATATGTCTGGCATGGTTCGAACTACGATGTATGATGTATGATGTAGGATAAATCATACATCACACGATTCCTTTAGCTTTTAAGAGTTTGCGAAGTTTTTCTTTTGCGAGTATCAGTTGGCTTTTACTGGTATTTATGCTGATTCCGAGTGTTTCAGCTATTTCGATGTGTTTGAACCCTTCCAGCACGTAAAGATTGAAAATAGTCCGGTATCCTGCCGGTAAATGGTTCAATAATTCCAGTATTTCGCGGGCAGAAATATCGGCTTCAACATTGAAATTATCAGGCTGATCGGGTATTTCTATTTCATCGCCTGGGAAGCTAAGGAGTTGAACCTTCCGCAAGGTCATCAGGCATTCATTTACCATGATCCGGCGCATCCAACCTTCAAAACTACCTGCGCCGGAAAAAGAATCAATTTGCGAAAAAACCTTGAAAAAACCGCTGCCTAAAGCCTCTTCAGCATCTTCCCGGGAGCGCAGGTAACGCCTGCATACGCTAAACATGAGGGGTGAATACCGTTCATAAAGCCATTTTTGGGCTGCCCGGTCTTGCTCCTTTAGTCGTAGTATAAGTTCGTCAATGTTCATTTTATATCTGTAAACCACAAAATCCCGCTACTTACTGTAATTTTGCAGCAGGGAACCGCATCAAAAACTGGCCACTTATTTTCCAGAGCAAAGTTGAGAATACTAAAGCACAGAGTAACCACCTTTGCACCCTATTTTGATATTTGGATTTTAGACCGTGGATTTTGGACTATCCATTCATTGAACTAAATATCCGATATTTAATTCTCCATGGCTTTGTATCCATGGCTCAAAGTCCAACTATTTAAGTGTAAAAAATGTCAATATTTAAAAAAGGGTCGAAGAAATACAGTATTTTTCACCTAAAATGTCCCCGTTGCCAGGAAGGTGAAATGTTCGAAACGGGAAGTTGGTCATTCAAGAAATCCTTCGATATGTACAAGCGATGCCCTAAATGTGACCTGAATTTTTTTCCGGAGCCAGGCTATTATTATGGCTCTATGTTCATTTCATATATTTGGACAGGTTGGTTTTGCTTGCTTTTTGTAGCATTTTTTCACTGGTTTTTGGGTTGGAGCCAATCGGTAGCTTTTAGTTTACTGGGCATTTTTGTTGCAGTAAATTTTGTATATGTCTTTCGTATTTCCCGCCTTATGTGGATTAATCTTCACGTTAAATACGACCCCAAAGCAATTGAAAAACAAAAAACGAATTCAAATCTTACACCCATTTCTAAAACTGCAAATTAACGATGAGCGATTCTCAAAATTCTCGAACCTACGGCATAGTAGTCTCGGTGCTTCTGTTGCTGGCAGCCGGACTAGGCTTTTTCTTTTGGCAAAAGTCAAAAAGTTATCTGGATGAAAACAAAAAATTGGAAATTGAACGCATTGCCTTGGAATCTGAAAAAATTCAAATTTCCCGGACACTAGACAGCCTGACCAATGCCTATGCCCAGCTGCGCACCGAGTACGAAAGTATGCAAGGCCGTGTAGCTAGTTCTGCCCAACAAGTAACTGAAAAAGAAGGCGTTATCAAGCAAATTAAGGCGAACTCTGCTAAAGACCTGGTGGATCTTCGTGCCCAGGTAGAAGAGCTTAGAAAAGCAAGAGTGGAGTTGGAAACCATTATTACAGGCCTGAAATTGGAAAACGAACAATTAAAGGCTCAGGTAGAACAACTAACTACTGACAATGCTCAGCTTCAGGGCGCAAACACTGACCTAAGCGGACAAGTGCAAGACCTCGCCAAGCAATTAGAAGCCCAAATAAAAAAGACCCAATCTGCCACTTTCAAAGCTACGTCTTTCTCGGTAGTATGCGAACGCAGAGGCGACAAATTGACTACCCGGGCCAAGAAAGCCCGCGAAATATTTGTCAGTTTCGACCTTTCTGATGTGCCAGAGGCCTACCAGGGCGATCAAAAACTTTATATGGCCATGACGACTGACAAGGGCATCCCTGTCGTGAGCAAGGCGCCCGTGAAAGCTACGATCAATGCGCCGGCTGGCCCCGTAAATATTACCGCGCAAGAGACAAAAGATGTGAGCCTGACCTCTATGCAACGAATTAACTTCACACACAAATTCGACGAGCGGCTGAAACCTGGAAACTATGTTGTTGGTATTTATTGCGACAAAGGTCTGTTAGGCTCTGCCACTTTCCGATTGGGGAAATGATCGATTTTAGATCACTTTATCGGCACAAGATGAAGAGGCAAAGGCCTCTGGCTTGGCTTTGAAGACAAAGCCCATACTGAGAATATAGCCCATGGCTTCTTTGAGCGCTGCATTGCTCTCGAAGGCAGGGTCTGTATTGATATCTGCATGTACCTCAAGGGCTACATCGTAACGATCCAGCAATTCGCATAGCATATACGCAACCTCTACCGAGCGACCAACTTCGAGAATCATCCTTTCCCGGATCGACATTTTTCGATGGCTCTTATCATTTGAAATAAACATAAAACCACCTTTCTGTTCCCTTAAAAATACAATAACAGTCGCAAAATGTACCTCTGAGCCAACCATTTGCGAATCGGTGCCGATGCATACTTTCAATTTGTAACCCTCAGATTGTTCACGTTGAATAGTTTCTTGTACTGCATCAAGCAGTGCTTTATCTATCCGTTGACCGTTGAGCCTTCTCCATTCCATGTCTTAAAGAAAATTTATGGTGTTATAGGCGAGATTGAGAAACAAGGCCTCAAAAGTGAGGATTTTTGTGAAAATTTCAGAAAAATGTTGCCAAAATTAATGGTTGCTTAAACTAGAACATCAACCAGGAAGTTCCATGATGATAAAATTGGAGGGCTATTTCTTGTGGCGCTCGTGTTGTTGTCAGAAATTTGCACTTTATTGATTGCCATGATTGAGAATACAATTCCTGCACCGCTTCAAATTGCGACCTTGCCTTTGGCCCGGCCTAAAAAAGCCCTGCACAATCGCGTCAATCGACGTGAACTGAAAGAACGCTTGCAAAAAGATAGTATAAAAAGGGTAACACTTTCCTTTTATAAGTATGCACAAATTCTTGATCCTCAAGGATTTCGTGATGAACTTTACACTTGCTGGGATGCATTGGGCGTCATGGGGCGAACCTATATTGCTCCGGAGGGTGTGAATGCACAAATTTCGGTTCCGGAAGAAAAATTTGAACAATTCAAAACGCTGATGGACTGCTATGAGATCTTCCGGGGAATGCGGCTTAATGTGGCTGTTGAAGCCGAGGGGAAATCCTTTTTTACACTGGCAATAAAGGTCAAAGAAAAAATCGTTGCCGATGGTTTGACGGACCCAAGTTTCGACCCCTCAAAAACCGGTACGCACCTCAATGCCGAGGAATGGAATCGGATAAGCGAAGAACCTGACGTAATCCTGGTGGATATGCGAAACCATTACGAAAGCGAGGTTGGACATTTCGAAAATGCCATCACGCCGGATGCAGCTACCTTTCGGGAAGAATTGCCCATGGTTGCTGAATTGCTCACCGATCATCGCGAAAAAAAAATCCTGATGTACTGCACTGGAGGCATTCGATGTGAAAAGGCAAGTGCGTTTATGAAGCACAATGGCTTTGAAAATGTGTTCCAATTAGAAGGTGGTATCATTGAATACGACCGGCAGGTCAGAGCCAAGGGCCTGAAAAACAAATTCTTAGGTAAAAATTTTGTTTTTGACGAGCGTTTGGGTGAGCGTATCAGCCCGGATGTAATTGCCCATTGCCACCAATGCGAAAAATCGGCGGACACCCATACGAATTGTGCTAACCCTTACTGTCACATCCTGTTTATTCAATGTGAGGAATGCCGCGCACGGTATTTCGGATGTTGCTCAGAAAAATGCTTCGAATTCAATGCCTTACCTGCTGACAAACAAAGGGAATTGGCCCCAACCATGGCTTTCAACGGCTCCAAGTTTGGCAAAGGCGCTTATAAAGCGTTTAGAAAAGCGGGTGGAAATTTGGGCGGAGCATAATTACACGACCTGTGGGTCGTATAGCGCAGATTTTCAGGTCAATACGTAATCAAAATCTAAAAAAGGTCTGCCTAGTACCTCTGCATGAAATCCACAGGCTACGAATTCAATTTCTTTCTCAAGAAATCAAAATCCTGTTGCAACAACGATTTCCTCCGTGGCAGCACCGCATTGAATACTCCCGCGATTTGATGGTATGATAAGGCTCTAAAAAGCAATGAAAGCCCAATTTTTTTCCGGGAAAGGAGGTGCAGATTTTTCCCGTTGGTACTCAAATGCAGGCCTGTTCTTTGTGCAAGTGTTTCCAACGATTTTTTGGAAAAAAACGAAATATGTTGTCCGATTTCGGGCAAAATGTACCACCAGGATTCCGGAGTCGGGTGGGGAATTGGTTGTAGTTCGGTAGAAAAAAGGATATTGTCGCTCAACTGAAGCATTTTTTCAATCTCGTCAATCGGGTTTTCCAGGTGTTCAAAAACTTCAAAAGCGGTAAGGAGTTCGAATTTCTCACAATTGGCATCAGCCATCTCAAAATTTTTGGCAAACAGGTTTTCTGCATAAACGTCCTGGCGGTAAAAATCCAGTCCACGGTCGCGCATCAGACGCACAAGGAGCCCGTAGCCGCCACCATAATCCACAAATTTTGCCGAGGAGTCAAAAAAACATCGAACAATGGCTGAAACGACCTCCATAAGTTCCAAATTCCGTTTCAACAACCCGATATCCAGCGCAGTAATAGCTGATCCATAAGACTCAGAAAGCCAAAACGGGTCGGGTGCGCGCAAAAAGCCGCAGTTTGGGCATTGGAAATAAGGAGCATCGTATTTTCCAAGGATTTTGGCCTTAAAGACTTCGTGTGTAGGCGTATCACAAATGATGCAGTTCAACTGATTGATATTTTAAAGGGCGAAGTTAGTTTTGACACCAAGTTTTTTTTCACTAATTTCTCCCTGAGCTTGAAATTAACGAGTTAAAGAACAGCAAAAAAATTCCGTTCTTTCGCCGACGAAATCATCAGCCATGTCTAAACAACAACGCAAGTCTTTCACGCCAAAAGCATCTCAGGGCAAACAAAACGCCCAAAAGTCGAATCGTTCAACCGATACTGGCACAGCAGAATCCGGTAATTGGCATTCTGGATCATCCGGATTTTTCAACAATATCTTGCTCCAGAGCGGACTTATTTTCGCATTTGCGTTTTTACTCTACGCCAATACTTTGACACACGGTTTCGTGCTGGACGATGCCATTGTTATCACCGACAATATGTTCACCCAAAAGGGCGTATCCGGCATTGGCGGGATACTCTCAAACGATACCTTTTTTGGTTTTTTTAAGGTGGAAGGCAAGGAAGCGCTCGTGACGGGAGGTCGTTACCGTCCCATGACGCTGGTGCTTTTTGCCTTTTTGCATGAGTTAAGCACCAGCCCCTTTCTTTTTCACTTGTTCACGGTGCTCCTTTTCGCGCTAACCTGTGTGGTGCTTTACAGAACACTACTTCGACTTTTGTCGCCACCTTTGACGATAAGCCAGCAACGGGGCGATCCTCCGCCCTCCATTTTGGCACAATCCGGCCCTATGGTTGCCTGGTTGGCTACGGTGCTTTTTGCCGCACATCCCATTCATACAGAAGTAGTTGCGAACATTAAAGGTTGTGACGAGATATTTACTTTATTGGGCTGTCTTTTAGCATTAAATTTTTCATTGAAGGCATGGGATACGCAAGAAAAGAAGTGGGCCTGGGCTTCGGGGGGGGCATTTTTTATTGCCTGCCTTTCTAAAGAAAATGCAGCAGCCTTTGCCGTGCTGATACCCTTGGCGCTGTGGTTTTTTAGAAGTTCCGACAAAACATCGGGTTCCAGGGAGGATCGATCGGTATGGTCTGCAAGTATTCCCATTTTCGTGGCA
Source organism: Saprospiraceae bacterium (assembly GCA_046160345.1). GTDB lineage: Bacteria > Bacteroidota > Bacteroidia > Chitinophagales > Saprospiraceae > M3007. The sequence continues at coordinate 1,318 of JBJXGO010000170.1, read as the reverse complement.
TTTGTAGCATTTTTTGTTTTGCGGGGCGCCATTTTGCAATGGCGTTTTGGAGGAGAGCCTATGGAATTGATGAACAACCCTTTTTTAAAACTCGATGGGAATCAATGGGTTAAATTCGCCCCGGCAGAACGCCTGGCCACGATTTTCTATACCCTGGGCAGATACGTGCAACTGCTTTTTGTGCCACATCCGCTTACACACGATTACTACCCAAGGCAAATCGGGATTATGACCTTTGGTAATCCAATGGTGCTGTTTAGCCTGGCACTTTATGGTTTTATGGCCTATTGGTCAGTAAGAGGCATTCGTCGGCGAGACCCGGTAGCTTATGGTATTTTGCTTTATCTGTTGCCCCTGGGTATTGTTTCAAATCTGGTTTTTCCGATTGGCACTAATATGGGCGAACGATTTGCTTTCATGCCTTCCGTTGGATTTTGTTTTTTGATCGCCTTGTTTTTGAGCAAATATTTGAAACAAAACAAGACTCTGGTTCTAGGCCTTTTTGGGGCGGTTGTTTTGCTTTTTTCCATAAAAACCTTCGTGCGCAACTTCGCCTGGCAAAGCAATGAGCACCTGTTTATGACAGATGCCGGTGTTTCTACCAACAGCGCAAAACTTCAAAATGCTTGCGGAGGGGTACTTTTTGACCGTGCCACGAAGGAAAAGGACGCAGAAAAGCAACGGGTACTGTGCATGCAGGCCATGCCGCATCTGGACCAGGCGATCAAGATCTACCCCAATTACAAGGACGCTTATATCAGCCGGGGTGGCGCGCATTATGTGTTGCGTGAGTTTCCGGAAGCGATTGCCGATTACAGGAGGGCAGTTCAGCTCGCGCCCGACGATCCGAAACTCGTAACCTATCTCGCCCTCGCACTCCGCGACGGAGGCAAATATTACGGAGAGCAAAAAGGAGATATTGCCAACGCCTTTAAAAGTTTTGAAGAATCCTGGAAGCTAAACCCAAAGGACCCTGAAACAGCCCGTCTGATGGGGGTAGGATACGGCATTAGTGGCCGACATGCGGAGGCCATCGAGTGGTTTACGAAAGCCGTGGAGGCTGCTCCGAAGGAAGCAGGATTTCTCTGGGATTTGGGGCTGGCCTATTCTGCTTCAGGCAATGCAGCAAAGGGAGAAGAACTGCGCAGAAAAGCAATGGAAATTGACCCGACGATCGCGCAAAAGCGGAGTGGGGGAGGGCGGTAGTGGCAGATTTCCGAAAGTTCTAAACTTTCGGAAAGTTCGACCTCGAATGTACCTTTGTTAAAATGCAGCGAAAATGAGTAGCTTGATAAAAAATCTACACATTCAAAACTTT
>JBJXGO010000169.1:0-17439 GCA_046160345.1 Saprospiraceae bacterium | reverse complement strand
ATCCAGCGAAAGCGGATTGCGACTTCATCACCCAGATTTAACCAAACTGATTATTACAAATTTCCAACCCATATCCAGCGAAAGCGGATTGCGACCAGTTTCCAGATCAGTTTCAGCTTGGATTTTTGCAAATTTCCAACCCATATCCAGCGAAAGCGGATTGCGACCTGAGGTTAGTTTAACGTTTGAATTCTTCCATTAATTTCCAACCCATATCCAGCGAAAGCGGATTGCGACCTCAGAGCGTTCTTGTTTCAAGCTGTCTGACAGATTTCCAACCCATATCCAGCGAAAGCGGATTGCGACGTTACTTCCCAAAAAAGCCCTTTGCAAGTTCGCGAAATTTCCAACCCATATCCAGCGAAAGCGGATTGCGACCTATGAATCCCTGTGTAACTAAACAGGACTCCGGCAATTTCCAACCCATATCCAGCGAAAGCGGATTGCGACTTCAGCCCGTTTTCGGTCAGGTAAGGCGCCGTCAGATTTCCAACCCATATCCAGCGAAAGCGGATTGCGACTTTCAAGTGCGATGATTGGTAGGGTGCTTGTTGCAGATTTCCAACCCATATCCAGCGAAAGCGGATTGCGACGTCGTTGTTGCCTTCATCGGCAGGTACAGCGACTGATTTCCAACCCATATCCAGCGAAAGCGGATTGCGACAACAAACCCCGACACCGAGCCATAGCTAACTTCGGATTTCCAACCCATATCCAGCGAAAGCGGATTGCGACTTCTATCCCTGATATGTTTCCCAATCACGGGAACAATTTCAAACCCATATCCAGCGAAAGCGGATTGCGACGATTTGGCAGAGTTTTGTGTTTTGTAACTACTTATTTCCAACCCATATCCAGCGAAAGCGGATTGCGACTCCCGTTTTCGATTACGGTCTTACCCTTCAATTCATTTCCAACCCATATCCAGCGAAAGCGGATTGCGACACAATGATACCTAAAGGTCTTTCGTCTTTAGATATTTCCAACCCATATCCAGCGAAAGCGGATTGCGACGGGTTTCTCCAGCATCAATCCATGATTGAATCATAGATTTCCAACCCATATCCAGCGAAAGCGGATTGCGACTGTTGTCCAAAGGCTGAAAGATAGTTGTCACCAACAATTTCCAACCCATATCCAGCGAAAGCGGATTGCGACGCTCTTTCATAGCTAGAAGTTTTTAAGTTTTCAAGATTTCCAACCCATATCCAGCGAAAGCGGATTGCGACTCTTTGTTTCTTTCATACCAGCGACTCTGCCGAATTTCCAACCCATATCCAGCGAAAGCGGATTGTCAATGATTTGCCCCGGAACAGAGTTCCGGGATACATCATTTCCAACCCATATCCAGCGAAAGCGGATTGTCAATGATTTGCCCCGGAACAGAGTTCCGGGATACATCATTTCCAACCCATATCCAGGGAAAGCGGATCGTCAATGATTTGCCCCGGAACAGAGTTCCGGGATACATCATTTCCAACCCATATCCAGCGAAAGCGGATTGAACGACGAAGGTCGGAGGGGTTCAAAACCCCTCCGACCTTCGATTTTCGAATCGCGCTAAGTGAGGGTCTCACTCGAAGTGAGACCCTCACTACGAGCGGGACCCTCACTACGAGTGAGACCCTCACTACGAGTGAGACCCTCACTACCACTTAGTTCCCCACCACCACCTTCTCTGTCCATCTCCTGCCCTGCCCCTGCAGATACACCCAGTAAATCCCAGGTGTTTCGATGCGGACATCCAGATTGTCAGCACCGGGAACTGGCTGGTGTTGGTGCAGAATTCTTCCCCGTATATCGCTGATGATCACGGTTTCCACCTCCATTTCCTCCCAGCGCAGCGAAATGGGATTGCCAGCCTGGGCTGGATTTGGGAAAACATGGAAGCCTGTTTCGGTTGACGCATATTCCTCCACCGCGCTGAAAGGAGCGCATGTTTGGTATGGCCTGAATTCACAAATCACATCCTGGATCAATTCGAAATTCGAAGCGTCGGCCAGGTTATTGATCACTGTTCCGCCTACACCAGAGGTGCCAGGAGCGTTGGCGAAGTCAAAGGCCGGGTTGAAAAGTGAGGTAATGCCTGTGTAATCGTTAAATGTGCAGCTTACTTTAAAATCCGCATCCAGATTGATCAAAAGCGGATCGAAGCGGTTGCCATTGCCACCATAGCCAGTCCAGTTGGTAAAACCCGATATCAGAAAACTGTTTTCTTGCGGATGCGGCATAATGCGCGGGTAGTGCGAACTCCCTTGATTATAGGTTTTCAAACTGACCAATGATCCGGTGGGAGACAAACTTAGCAGCGCATATTTGTTGCCTACAAAACCAATGGTAGGGTAAGAACTGGTAGCACACATGATGGCAAAATCGCCATTGGGTTTTTCTATGGCGCCACTTGCGTTCTCGAACAAATCAGGCGCGCCGCCAGTCACCACCCGCGACCATTCTACTATTCCATTTTCATCGGTTTTAACGATCAGGAAATCGCTGTATCCTTGATAATTGGTTTGTAAGTTGGTAGAAGAACCTGTCACCAACAGTCCTCCATCCGAAGTGGCCAATACGCCGTATGCATGGTTGGCCTGTGGAGCCGTGCCTTCACCAAATACTTTGTGCCACTGCACGGTGCCGTTTTTGTCCATTTTCAGGAGGTTGGCATAAAAGGTGCCGTTGTGGAGGTAAGAACCCGCTGCCACAAGGCTTTGATCGGGTAATTCCACAATATCGTAAGCACGGTCAACAGCCTGCGGGTTGCCCACTGTGCGGGTCCAAAGGATATTACCAGCAGGGCTTACCTTCATGAAATACTGGTCGGTGTAATTGTTGTTACCGCCTGAATCAGTACCCCAGGATCCTGTTTGTCCGGCGATCACAATATTTCCATCTGATACCACAAACGCGGACTGGGCCACATCCTGATTGTTGGTACCCCCGCCGATACGCCTGGTCCACACAGAATTGCCATCGGCGTCCACCCTTGCCAAAAAAATGTCATTTCGAGGGCTTGTGAAGTAAAATCCGACCGTGCTGACCATTACGAAATCTGTTTCAGATATCTGGAGGACACGCCCGCTGACATTGTTGGGCGTTTCGGTGGCCTGGTTGAACATTTTGGCCCATTTTACCTGTCCCTGGCAGTCTAAGCGGTAAAGACAAGGGAAATAAAAAGCGCTGCCAACCGGGCTTTGTATCAAACCTGAACAAACATAGCCCCTGTCTGCAAGTGGCAGCACATCTAATTGGAACATCGGAGCGCCTAATTCCGATTCGTAACGCCATTGAAAGGAGTGCTCGTCCTGGGCAAATAGTTGAAAGGATATTGCCAACAGTAAAGGCAAAAGGATGTAATTTTTTAGCATACGAAAAAGTTGTTTTATCCGAGCAAAAATAGACATTGAGAACGGTGTAAAGAACAAATCTATTAATTTGGTGTTTTTGGCCATACTACTGAACATTTTTATTTCACACAGATGTTACGCAGATTTTTAACACAGATGTCACACAGATAATATTTGTGTAAAATCTGCGCGAGTTATCTGCGTAACATCTGTGTGAAAAATGCCCAGTACGTTGGTTTTTGGCATTATGCTCAGCCCTGGGAACCGTCCCACTTGAATCTTGAAACTTGAAACTTGCACTTTATTTTTATACTATGCCTACCTGGTTGCTTTATTCCCTTATCACCCTGGCCGCTTATATCGGCATGGAATTCATGGCCTGGTTCACCCATAAATACGTGATGCACGGTTTTTTGTGGAATTGGCACGCAGACCACCATTTGCCCAAACACGAAAAAGAAGGATTTTTTGAAAAAAACGACCGCTTTTTCCTGGTATTTGCCATCCCAAGCATGATTTGCTATATGATCGGCGGCCTTACGCCCAATTTTTGGGTGCTGTTCATTGGGGTGGGCATTTCGCTATATGGGCTTACGTATTTTCTGATTCACGACGTATATATCCACCGCCGTTTCAGCTGGTTCAAACAGTTGGACAGCAAATACAGCCGAGCCATTTTACGGGCGCACGGTACGCACCACTCCAGGCGCGACAAGGAGGATGGAGAGTCGTTTGGATTGTTGGTTGTAGCGCCTAAATTTTTTAAAAAGCGGCCCAAACGTGAGGAGGATGCGCTGATTCAGAACAATGAGGCTTAAGAAGCCCTTTCCAACAACCATTCCCGTTCCGTCAAAGGCTTCGCAGCACTGATTTGCTGACGCAATTCATCCAATTCTTCTTCTGAAAAAGTCCGCTTTCCGCATTTCCACCACATCAGTTTGGCAGTGAACTGTATGATGTTGCGATAGTTGGGCGCATGGTAGGCCAACATTTTTTTTCGGCTCACAAAGCGCTCGAAGGAGGTTAGAAATCCCTCCAAAAGCCGCCATTCCGCAGTTTCAAAGTAGATTTTCAACAGCAATACACGAGCGTCGAGATCGAGAAATACATCGTCGAAGGCAAGTTCATGAAGCAGGGTTTGCACTTGGTTGTAATCGTGTTTCTGGTAGCAAAGTTTTGCAAGACAAAAACGGGCGTAATGCTCCCTGAATTCGGGAGAAAGCAGGGGTGTATAGCTTTGTAAAAACTGCTCTATCCAAATGGATTCCTTTAATTTCAGGCCGATGGCTACAATGTTTTTATACGAAAACCTGCTAAAAATTCCATTTTCTAAAAAGGTATGCTGAGCTAAACCGAGTTTGTAAAGATCAAAAGCTTCGCGTAAAAACCCGGCAGCGTCAACGTTCAAGCGTCGAATGCAATAGTTGATGCCTAAAAGCAGCACATCCCGGAGCTCCGCCTTGGAAAGCCAGGGCGCGGCATCATGCAACAGTGTTTTGTAAGCAAAAAAATGTTCGTCCGCAGCTGATTCGCTCAAACATCGGTAACTATGAAAGTACAATCGAATGAGCGCCACTTCATTATAACGCCCTGCAGCACAATCTGTCAGCACTTGATCGAGATAGGGTAGTTGATAATCAGCGCGATAGATGGCCGAATGGCTTGCCGCACTACATGCGTTGCGCAGCAACTCAGCAACGAAAAAGCGGGAAAGCTCATCCGCCATTTCTTGCAGATTGAGCGCAGAATCACGGGCAGGGTTTTGTGCCAGGCGCTCTTCCTGGAGCCGGTAATGATCGAGGTAATAGTGGGCATCCCGTATGGGTTGGTCGATCAGTAAGGCCTCAGCTTTGCTTAGGTAAACCGATGCCTCGGAAGGAAGCTGGCGTTGGCGGTAGATTTTTGCGAGCAGAAGGCTTCTATCCGTGGCCCCCTCAAGCCAGGTTTCATAGGTTAAAAAATCTTCCAATACGCCTAAAAATTCCGACATCAATCTGCGCATTGTCAGATCATCGAACCTTTGCTCACCAAACACAAAGGTGAAAGCTCGTTCGCGGGCCAAACTGCGGGCAGAGTATGCGGATCGGGAATCTAAAAAATTATAAAATGTTGAAATTCTTGGATTAAAATTATGAACAGGAGAGCTCACCCACTTTTTAAAGCGACGTCGTTCTGCGGGAGTCAGGGTGGAAAAAAGCGAAAAAAGTTTGCTCTTATACATTGGACAAAGGTATCTTATTGAGCATTTTTTTCCGACAAAAACGAAGAAATGTTGTCTGCCCATTCTGACTAAGGGTACGAGGGATACGGATACTTTTGTCAGGCAATCGCTTTGGTATTAATGATCAGGCGGCCAAACGAATTTTTTTAATCGCCCATGAAAAGTTTTGTCTTTTACTTTTTTCTGTTTTTCGCACCAATTGCCTGTGCACAAGGTTGGCGGCAAAATTTTGAAAACTTACTCAATCCCGCTGCCCTATGCCCAACGCCTGATGGGGGAGCGGCCATATTGGCCAACACTATCCCTGGCGGACCTGAGGGCAGGCAAATTGTTTTAAACAAAACCGATCAAGATGGTCGGGTTCAATGGCAAAAGGAATTCGGGGCATCGGGCGACGACGAAGGCCGTTCGCTAATTTTGACAGCGGCCGGGCAACTCGCTGTTGCAGGCAAAATTTCGTATCTGGCAAACAACGGGGATGCGCTGCTTGCTTTGTTCGATTTAAGCGGGCAAAAACTCTGGGAGCAAAGCTATAATTTTGGAGTACTCGACGACGCCAAATGTGTGCGCCAAATGCCCGATGGCGGCTTCGTCCTGGCTGTGGAAGCTGACAATCAATTGCGCTTGCTGCGCACAGATGCTGCAGGGGTCGAACTCTGGTCCAAGCCGTTTCCATCTACTGTCGGATTGATAGTCAAGCACTTAGAATTGCGCAGTGACGGTGGTTTTGTGGCAACCCTTCTATGGAACAATCTGCCTATCAACGCTCCGTCAGCGGTAGTGCTTCAAATCAATGCAGTGGGCGATTTGGAACACGAGCTCACCATGCCTCATTTTTCCAGTTATGTAACCACCGATCAGGTGCGCTGCAAACCTGCAAGCGACAGCAGCTACTGGCTTATGCACCGCGATTCGGTTTATCTTCTGGATCAGGATACGACCGTGTTGAAAAGATGGCGACTCCAATCGCCGTTCGATCTTTATCTGACAGATTTGATCCCTTCAAATGATGGAGGTTTTTTCGCACTTGGCACCAACTACTCTTTTAGTGGTACCAGTTTCAGTCGAACTTATTTTGCCCGTTTTAGGGAGGACGGCACCGAAATTTGGCGACGGTATTTTGAGGCGCCCAGTTTTTTGCACGCTTCATGGGCTGCCGAACGCGCTCTGGATGGCGGATTTTTTATTACCGGAAATTATGCCAAAAACGGGAAATATTATAGCTACCTTATCCGCTCGGATACCCTGGGACAAGCATTTACAAACGAGATAACCGGACACGTTTTTTGGGATCTGAACAATGATTGTATGGCCAGCCCAGGCGAACTTCCAATGGCGGGTTGGCTGCTTAAAATAGAACGGCCCAATGGCGATCTCCATTATGCCAATACTGACAGCTCCGGGCATTATCACATCGAGGCTGGCCTTGGCGAGCACAAGATCTCGGTATTGTTGCCCAACGGGTTATGGTCAGCAGAATGTACCCAGGACGTGCAAGTGGTGTTTGATGCGCCATTTCAATCGGATACAGTTGATTTTCAAATAAAAAGCACCACATTTTGCCCCTTGCCGCGCGTTGATACCGGAATTGATTATTGGCTGCTTTGTGCCGAAAATACATTCGTAGTACGATATTCCAACGCAGGTAGCGCTACTGCTCAGAATGCTGCAATAACCCTTGATTTGGATTCGCTTTTAAGCTTGAGCTCGGCCTCTTTGCCATTTAACCAATCTGGCCCTCATTCCTGGCAATTTCAATTGGGGGATCTGCCACCTTTGACCGACGGCTTTTTCAGGGTGCAAGTACAGCTTGATTGCGATCAGGAAACCCTTGACCGGACGCTTTGCATAGAAGCAAAAATTGAACCTGACGGGCCCTGTCTTTCTCCGATCAATGGGCCCTTGTTGGTGGCTGAAGGCACTTGTGAGGGGGATAGTGTGCGGTTTCGGGTCCGAAATATTGGCCAGCCAATGACCACCCCACAGCCTTACATCGTGGTCGAAGACAATGTGATGTTTCTTCAAAATGAGGCGTTTCAAATAGGTTCGGGCGGGGAATTCGAGCTTAGCCTTCCGGCCAATGGCTCTACCTGGCGACTTGAGGTACTGCAAGCCCCCGGGACCGCCGACTGGTTGAGCGACCCGCATGTAGCGGCTGTGGTGGAAGGTTGTAGTGTAACAGGCGGTTTTTCAACGGGTTACGTAAACCAGTTCAGCCTTTATGACGGAGCTTACTTTTCCGAAAAAGAATGCCGTCTTGTAGTGGCAAACGCACAAGGAAATGAAAAAACAGCCTATCCAGCAGGTTGGAATATTGAACATTTGATTCAACCAAATACTGACCTGGAGTACGAGATCCATTTCCAAAACACCTCGGGCGATACGATAAAGTCGCTGAGCTTTCGCGACACACTTGACCATGTACTGCTTGACCCAAGTTCGGTACTGCCGGGTCCGGCGAGTCATGCCTATCAATTCGATCTAAGCGGGACGGGCGTGTTGACGTTTCGGCTGATCGGAGCAACATTGGCCGATTCGGCACGTGCCTGGGTGAAATTTCGGGTGCGTCAACAAGCGGATTTACCGCCAGGCACAGTCATTTACAACCGCGCCTGGGCTTACCCTGACTTTGATTCTCCAATCCCCACGGATGAAACCTACCACACTCTGGGCCAGGTACTTTTATCAGGCAGCTCCCTTAACCCAATGTTGTTCAAACCACTACTGCAAGTTTGGCCAGTACCAACTTCAACGGATCTAAGAATTGACATGAATGAATATGGACATTATTTATGTCAGGTTACAAATCCTTCAGGGCACCTGGTTTTAAATCGACATTTTTCGGGAACAAGTCTCCGAATTTCAGACCAGGAATTGCCCACAGGCGTGTTTGTCGTCGCCATTTTTCAGGATGGCAGGCGGGTGGCCCTGGCGCGTGCGATAAAGTTAAACCCTTGATTTTCAATAAATTTTTCACTTTCAATAATACTTTTATTATGAACAATCTCATCTCATCGCCTTTCTATGCACGTACATTCAAAGTACGGGCCTTGCTTCTTGGATTGTTGTTCGGCTTTGGCGCATTGTACTTAAACGGGCAATGCACCATGGTTTGCAATGACCAGATCGAGGTAGCCGTACCGCTCAACGGCTCCACCGAAGTATTGCCGGCCTTTATGCTGGAAGGCGATTACAACATTTACTGCCCCAACGGAATTTTTCAGTCGCAAATCCAGTCAGGCAACATTTGGTTGCCCGCTGCGGGCAATTTTGTGGCCTTACCTGCCCATATCGGACAAACATTTGTCATGCGAATCAGAGACTCCAATTCAGGGAATGCCTGTTGGGGGAATATTCATGTGGTGGAAGCGCCCCAACTTTTAGATACTGTTCAGTTTCAGCTTTGTGCCGAGCTTTGGAAAGGGGCTCGACCCATCAAAGGTGCTACACTGAGCCTTCAGCCCGGCAACCCCGCATTCCCCTATCCGCCTTTGGTTTTCAATTTGGACAGCAGCCAATCTTGCGTTCAAGTGACCGTGGTAATGAACGACTATTTACCAGGCACCACCTTTAGTTATAGTGCCTCCTTGCCCGACTCGAACCATCTCAATGGGGTGGATATTGTTGATTTGTGCAAAATCAGCGAGCATATTTTGGGCATTAATCCCTTGCCTTCGCCTTATGCCATGTTTGCGGCAGATGCCAACAAATCGGGTTCCATCACGACTTATGATTTGGTTGAGTATAGGAAGTTGATATTAGGCACATACAAAGAGCTCCCCAACAACGAATCCTGGCGTTTTATTTCTGATTATTGCGAATTCCCCAATCCTAATAATCCATTTCAAACTGGTTGCTCAAGCGGGATAAGCAGCGCGGATCTAATAGCTCTGGACGGTGATACAGCCAAAGTAATAGGTATAAAAGTCGGCGATGTGAATGGAAATGTGCGGCTTATTGGGGAGCCTATATTGCCTCCTGTGCCAAATGATTCCATAAATCTTTTGCTTCCATTGGGCCAGCTGACTGCAGGGGTACCCGTGGCTATTCCTGTGAAATTCGACAAAAATTTCAATCTTGGCAGCCTGCAAGCTCATTTTTTCCTCAACCCAGGCTTAGTACAGTTTGATTCGATTTCTGACGGGCTGATGAATGTAGCCTCGACAAATGCCTATTATACGGTCACAAACGGCCGCCTCATATTCGTTTCGGGAGGGTTTCAAGGTGTATTCGTTTCAGTAGGCTCCCCGCTTTTTTATATCCATATCAAGCCTTTGGTTTCTACCGATTTGAACGTAGCGGTAAAGGTTATTCTGGATGATCCTTATGTAAAAACCTTCGCCACGAGCGATAATTGTGACATTTATTACACGATGGGCTCAATGTATTCCGGCTCAGTGGCCACTTACTCCCCTGAGTTGAGCGGTTTGCGGGTGAGGCCACCCAGCCCAAACCCTTTTGGTGATCAAAGTTTTCTTGAAATAGATTCGGATGATTCGGAAACGGCTTTCCTGGAAGTCGTCGATTTAGCCGGTCGTATGGTCTTTTCGGAAGAAAAAAACCTGTCGCCGGGCCTAAACCGTTGGGAAATTCCGGGCTCAGCGTTGGCTTCGGGCAGCCTGGGCATTTGGCGCTTGCGTGTAGGAGATCAAATGATAGCAGGAAAATTGCTGCGGAGATAAGGGTTTCTGGTTACCCCTAAAAGTGGAGAAATTCGGGCTTGGGGTTGTGTAAAAAGTCACATCCTTTGACTGGAATCCAAATTTTATTTTATTTTGAGTGCCAGACCTTCCAGGTTTTAAAAACCTGGAAGGTCTATGCCCAAAGTCCTTATACGAAAGCATATCTGCGAAATTTTTCCCGCATTCCTTTTCCTCAACCACATGCGATCTTCCCAACCCTTGTCCCATGGCGTCCACCTTCAAAATTGGTGGCCAGGAATATACGCACCATCGCCTGGGCCAATATTTCAGGGACAAAACGAGCGGGCAAAGCAATGACATTCGCGTCGTTATGCTGGCGGGCGAGGGCAGCCAGTTCCTCCGTCCAGCAAATAGCACAACGGATTTTTTGGTGTTTATTGGCCGTCATCGCCACGCCATTGGCGCTGCCACAGAGGAGGATGCCGCGTTCGGTTTGTCCGCTTTCCACAGCATCCGCCACGGGATGTGCAAAATCCGGATAATCCACCGAATCAAGCGAATGTGTGCCGAAGTCGATCACCATGTGCCCTTGTGACTGGAGCATGGAGATGATGCCTTCTTTGTACGGGAAACCCGCGTGGTCGCAGCCAATTGCTATTTTCATGTTTTTGATGTTTGTATGTTTTGAACACCAAATTTATTGACACCACCGAAGTTTATTATTGCTCCGCTCAAAATTTCGGTGGTATCAGCGAACCTGGTCTTTTTCGGTGGTCAAGATAAGATCAAAGAATCGTCGCCTTGGCCGCATCCAGCATTACACGGCATTCTGCGAGGTTCGGGCCTTGGGCATATACGCGCAACACTGGTTCCGTACCCGAAGCACGTATCATCACCCATTTTTCATCGCCGAACACGAATTTCCACCCATCCAGGTCTTCCACACTCTTTATTTTGTATGCGCCAAAAGCGGAGTAAGCCCGGTCTTTGCACATTTTTATCACGTTCTGTTTTTGAGCCTCTGTGATGTGCAGGTCATCGCGATCAAAAGCGAATGCACCCACCTCATTGTAAACCTCCTTCACGAGCTCTTTTAATGTTTTACCGGTAGCTGCCATAAATTCAAACACCATCAAACCGATCCATACACCATCCCGCTCCGGAATGTGGCCTTTTACCGCTAAACCACCCGATTCTTCTCCCCCCACCAGAACATCTTCATTCATCATTATTTCAGCAATATACTTGAAGCCAACTTTGGTTATTTCGTAAGGCAGGCCATATTTCTCGGCCATTTTTTTCAGTTTGTCTGTCACAGAGAATGTGAAAACTACCTTCCCTTTCATGCCCTTGTACTTGTGGAGGTACAAGAGCAACAAGAGCAAAATATGATGGCTGTCCACAAAATTGCCGTCTTCATCATAGAGCCCAATTCGGTCGGCATCTCCGTCGGTGGCAAGCCCTGCGCTAATTTTCGGATTCTTTTTTATGGTTTCGCTTAGCAATGAAAGATTGCGGTGAATTGGTTCCGGGGCCTGCCCGTGCATCCCGGGGTTGTTGTCGCAGTGAAGGAATACCGAACGAGGAAGCAGTTTTTTCACCACATTTTGACCAGCACCATACATGGCGTCGTAGGCGATTTTTCCGGCTGAGGATTTGATAAGTTTCAAGTCGAAATTCTTTCGGGCATGTTTCAGATACATCCCTTCGAGATCTGCCTCTTTGAGCAAATTCTTTTGCCTCAATTCGGTGAACGACGGAAGTACTTTCAGCGAACATTCCGCAGGAATGTAGGACTCCAACTCAGTTACGTCGGATGGGATCGACGGGCCTCCAAAACTTGATTTTAATTTATAGCCATTGTAAGAGGGTGGGTTGTGGCTTGCGGTGATAACAATGCCGAGGTCTGCCTTGAGTTTTACCACACCAAGCGATACCATGGGTGTGCTGACAAAACCTCCGCTGGCAATATGGCACTGAATGCCATATGCTCCCAAAACCCGTGCCGTGGTGCTTGCAAAAAGAAGCCCTCCAAAACGACAGTCGTGACCGATCACAGCGCGTTTCATTTTGTGTTTTTTCATGAAAATAGCAGTGGCCTCTGCCACGCGCATTACATTGTCCACGGTGTATTCGTCGGCGATGATGGCCCGCCACCCGTCAGTACCAAATTTGATTGGAATTGCCATTGACTGTTGAATTGTTTAGTTGTTGATTTGACTTCGCGGGCAAAAGTATTTGAAAAGGCAGGTAGTTTTGTGGCGAATTGAAGCAAATCTTTTCTTTGTGCCTCAATTCCTTAAATCAACAATCCACAAATCAACAACTTTGACTGACAACTACCGCCATAAGGGCCTGCGGAAACGCATGGTGGACGCACTCCGCCGCCGTGGAATCGCCGATGAGGCCGTATTGGCCGCCATGGCCGCAGTGCCGCGCCATTTTTTTCTGGATAATGCCTTTGAAGAGCATGCTTACGAAGACAAGCCGTTCCCAATAGGTTGCGAACAGACCATTTCTCAACCATTTACGGTGGCCTATCAAACCTTGCATCTGGACATCAAAAATGGCGACCGTGTATTGGAAATCGGTACAGGCTCGGGGTATCAGGCTGCGATTCTGGCGGCTTTGGGCGCTAAGGTTTTTACGGTAGAACGCCAGGAGCAGCTGTATTTCACAACAAAAAAATTGCTGGACGAACTTGGTTTCAAAACCATAAAATGTTTTTTCCGCGATGGGTCAAAAGGTCTGGCAGAGAAGGCCCCTTTCGATAAAATTATCGTGACGGCGGGAGCACCGGTGGTTCCTGAGCCTTTAAAAGACCAGCTTTCGATAGGCGGAATACTGGTAATCCCGGTGGGTAAGTCTGTTCAAACCATGTTGAAGATCAAACGATTGTCGGCCACCGAATTTCAGGAGGAGCGACTGGACAACTTTCGGTTCGTGCCGTTTTTGGAAGGGGTGAACAAACGGTGATGATTCAGGTTTTTGAGATCGCTTTTGGATATTTGAGGGATTTGTACTCAAAACATGGTGGTGCTCCTGGCAGAATACATTTAAAGGCTTCCTGATTTCAAGGCTCTTTCCCAAACTTCAGCATCGCTTCCAGCGCATCCAGATGGGCTTTAAAAGCCGTCTTCCCTGCCGCCGTAGCCGTATAAGTCGTCTGCGGCCTGCGGCCCACAAATTGTTTGCGGTATTCCACATATTCAGCGGCTTCGAGGGGTTTAATATGGCTGGCCAAATTGCCGTCGGTCAGGTTGAGCAATTCCTTGAGCGTACCATAGTCCACCCAATCGTTCACCGCAAGAATGGACATGATGCCCAGTCGGTTGCGATGGTCAAATACAGGATTGAGTTGGTTGAGTATATCTTTCATGACGGTGGACGGTTCACGGTGGACGGTTCACGGTAGACGGTGGACGGTTTACGGTAGACGGGACGGTGTACGGTGTACCGTCCACCGTCTACCGTAAACCGTCCACCGTATCATATTTGTAATACATCCAACTGCCGTAAATTATGTGTAAAACACCAAAGCCTATGGCCCAGAGTTCTAGTCCCCAGCCAGGGAAGAACATTCCGCCAAGCCCAAGCCCAATTTGTAAAAGACCCAGCGAAGCTACATCGCCGAGGGTGTATTTGCTCCCGTTTAGTAATGCAAGGCCATAGAAAACCAGGGTGGCCGGTGCTAAAAATGCGATCAAGTTCCAATATAACATAGCGAGGCAAAATATACCTCCCGTCAAAAGGGGGATCAATAAGGCCCACAAAAGGCGGCGCGAACTAGCTTCCCAAATGCGCTCTCCCTGCTGCCGGGCTTTGCGGGCAGTAAAAAACCAACCCCCAATCAAGGCGGCGATCAGTACCGCCAGAGCAGTGAGCAGCAGCGCAGCTTCGTAGCCCAAACCTGTGTTTGAGACAGCCCCTCCGCGGTCATAATAAAGATTGCCAACATCGGATTTGCCCAGATATTGAACGTCAAGATAGTTGCGCACAAAAAAAGCACCACCGAGCGCACAGGCTCCTGCCCATACACCCGAAAGTCCGCTCAGGCTAAGAAACCTTGTGCTGCGCTCCATGAGCGAGCGCATTTCGGCTAAATGTTCGAGATGTTGTTGAGAATCATTCATGTCAAAATACTTTGTCTTGCAAAGTTAAATTGCTTTTTTCATAAAATACTCATTGGGAAAAATTAATTTTGCCGGAAGAAGGCTATTGGAATTTTGACGGTGGCCCTTGGACCGATGAACTGAGCGGCATTCTATCATCCGGCATCTTATTTCAATAACCGACACTCATGGCTGATACCAATCTAATTTACGGCCACCATCCCGTCACAGAAGCTATCCGCGCTGGCAAGGCGGTAGAAAAAGTATATTTTCAGCAAGGAGAGCGGGGCGAGATAGAAAAAGAAATTCGGCATCTGACCAAAGAATTCGGCATCCCGCTCCAGGTTGTCCCTCGTGAAAAACTAAACAAACTGGTACGCGGCCAGCACCAGGGCGTAGTAGCACACCTCGCTTTGGTGGAATTTCAAAATCTGGAAGACATACTACCATGGGTGTTCGAGCAAGGCCAAACACCCCTGTTTGTGATGCTTGATGGGGTGACGGATGTACGCAATTTCGGGGCCATTGCTCGTTCTGCCGAGTGCGCAGGGGCACACGCGGTCATTGTGCCGCAATCTGGCTCGGCTTTGGCCAACGAAGAGGCCATGAAAGCATCTGCAGGAGCTTTGGCGCGCATACGAGTTTGCCGGGTGCGCAGTCTTTTCAGTACGGTGGAGTGGTTGCAGGAATGTGGGGTTCAGGTGGTAGCCACCGCCTTGAGCGAGCGAAGTATTCCTGTTTTCAAGGCAGATATGTCGGGCCCAACGGCTATATTGATGGGTTCGGAAGGCGAAGGCGTTCACCCAAAACTCCTGAAAATGGCAGATAAGGTGGTGAAAATTCCGCAAGCCACCGATTTTGATTCATTCAATGTTAGCGTAGCCGCGGGCATTGTGCTGTATGAATCTTTGCGGCAAAGAGATGCCTCGAAGTAATCCTTTTGAGAGAAAAATCTAAATTGAATACCTGTTTATGCTATCGGGCGTTCAGTTAACCCTTAATTCATTTCATTCACTAGTTTAAACCACACAAATTATGAACCGAGTCCTGTTATTTGCTTCCATTGCCCTTGTGAGCCTTGTATTCAGTTGCAAAAAAGATGCAAAACCCGAAGAGTTGGTTATCGGAAAATGGAAAGTGACCAAACTTATTGCGGATGGCGACGATCTAGTCGCTCCCAATGTGGATTTCCAAACTCAGGCTGAGGTGGAATTCACAAAAAGTGGCACCGTTGTTTTCACTATTAAAACTACCGATTTCACGGTTACCCCCGCTGAAATGGAAGAATTCATCTCACCCGGAACTTATTCCTGGGAAGGAGATAAGATCAAAATCTCTATAGATGATTTTGGAGACGTCCTTTCGATTACCGGAAATATTGACGTGAGCGAAAATCGGCTTATTATCAATGCCACTAGCGGAGATATTATTGACTTTTTTAGCCTGCTCGAAGCCGACAAGATTTGATGGGCTGAAGAAAAATGTATAAACGGAATCGTCTGAATTTTAGACGATCACTCACTCTAAATTTTCACAATACTATTCTTCACACACTATGAAACACAGCTTAATATTTGCAAGCCTTGTACTAATTGCCTTGGTTGCTGCCTGTAAAAAAGACGCCGAGCCAGGCCCGAAGCCCGAAGATCTTATAATCGGAAAATGGAAGGCTTCGAGAGCCTTTGTAGATACAACAGACTTACTGGTCCCCACAAGTACTCTGGAAAGGGAGCTTGAAATTGAGTTCAAGGCCGACAAAACGGTAGCTTTTTACCGAAAGTCCACCTTCCTCAATACCAACCCGCCGGTGGTAACCGAATCTACTCTTGATGGAGTTTATTCCTGGAATGGCAACGTAATAACCATCACCGGAATATCTGGAGCTGATTCGCGAACGGTTATTGGACCAATCGACATAACGGAAACCCACTTTTTGTTCACCGCGACCAGCGGCGACACCACAGAATTCTACTCATTGCTGGAGGCAGACAAACTTTGAAGCGGGTTGAGATAGAAAACAGATCTTAAATCGGTTTTTCTGCCGGTTTTTCAGGGGCTGCAGTATTGGCGGCCTGTTCTGATGTGCTTTCTGGCGTGTTTTGTTCAGAGATCAAGTCCTCTTGATCTTCTGGCAGCTTGTCTATTTCTGCCAGAATTTCTGCATGCGCTTCGGTTTTTTGCTCTACAAAACCATCCCGGAAAAACCTGCGCTGGAAAAGCAGAATACTAAGCACACCCGTAGTGATCGAAGCATCGGCCACGTTGAAAATCGGACTGAAAAACAACCAGGTATCGCCCCCCAGCCATTCCGGCATTTGGAAGTATTTCATGGGGAAATAAAGCATGTCCACCACTTTTCCGTGCATAAAGCCGCCCATTGGCAGTTCGTTCGTGTGCCCATATCCAGTGCCCCAGGGTACCAGCTGGGCAATATGGTGGGTAGAATCCGAAAAGATCATCGCGTAGAAAGTGCTGTCGATGATATTGCCCAGCGCT
This sequence comes from Saprospiraceae bacterium, assembly GCA_046160345.1. Lineage (GTDB taxonomy): Bacteria > Bacteroidota > Bacteroidia > Chitinophagales > Saprospiraceae > M3007. Next base: position 623 of record JBJXGO010000169.1, on the reverse strand, counting down.
CCGGCAGTGATAAGTCCAATGCTGACAATAAATCCGGTGGGTGCTTTGGCTTCAAGCAAAAGACGGGTGTACCATATCAGGCCTGCTACCATCAGAATGCGGAAAAGACTGAGCAGTAGTTTGCCGTATGCCCAGTCGAATGTGATGCCAAATGCCATTCCTTCATTTTCCACGAAGTGAAGGCGTGCCCATTGTTGGTCCATGATCAGCATGTCTTCGTTGTACTCGAAATGTGTTTTGATATAAAATTTCGATGCTTGGTCAATGAGCAGCACTACGAAAACAATTAGGGTTGCCAAATATCCTTTTTTCAAGGTTGTTGTAAGTTTTGCGTGAAAAAGTGGGCAAAGAAACGGATACTCGGAGAAAAGAAAGCACTTATTTGTCTTTAATAGTCTCGGAAGCTGCGTCATTGGGTGGCAAAGCAGGGCGTACCCTGGGCGAGCGCCCTGCTTCGCGCAGCATTTTGTCTATCATCCATTCCAATTGCCCGTTCACGCTACGGAATTCATCAGCAGCCCACTTCTCGAGTGCGGCGTAAGTGGCCTCTTCCATACGGAGTACGAATGATTTTTTTGCAGCCATTTTATGTGTGGGAATGGATTTGCAGAGCTGTGTTGGGG
>JBJXGO010000168.1:0-28945 GCA_046160345.1 Saprospiraceae bacterium | reverse complement strand
CGGCCATTGGAAGGTGCATCAACCCCGAAACGAAGCCAGGGATGTCGCCAAACATCGGCATAAAAGTTTAATTGCCAACGCCTTACCCAACGAATATCAGCCCCCAGATAAAGCCCTTGCTCATTGCTAGAGCCAGAGGTTTCGGCAAATGGATTGCCATAGATCGATTGATAGTCTCGACCCAGGGATCGATGGAGGGCCGTCAGGGTTACATGTCGGTCTGCTGAAAAAAGCACCCCATTCACAGCCCCAATTCCACCATTGTCGCTGCGAGCCGTTTCTCCAAAAATAAAAATATTGCGCCAACGGTAATTGTAGTCAATACTGGTGCCCGTCAGGCTTTTGCCCCGAAAAGCAAATTGGCGATATGGTAGCGGAGAGGCGTTCCATGGCTTGTCGTAAGCAATATGGAGGGCATTAGCAGAAATTTGGCCACGCTGTCCCTTCCAGGTAGCCACCAATCCAGCTACTTGTTCGTGTAGTTTTTTCTCGTCCGCTATTTCAGAAAAAGTACGGTGGTATCCGGAAGTTTGCAGGGAAGAAAACTCCACTTCCGGAGAATCAAAATCCGAGGTGTCGAGTTGAATGTTCGCATCACGGCGTCGGTTGGAATACATTGCCGTTACCTCTAAATGTTTGCCAAAGGCCAAAGTCGTGGCTGCTCCGCGAAAAAAATAGGTTTCACCAAAGGCACCGTAAGCGTTCAATTTGCGCCCCCCTCTTGCCACAGATACCGTTTCAGCAGATTTTCCCGGGGCAAATCCGGTTTGAAGCAACAGCCCTTGTCCCATACGGGCGGAATAATCGCCCAATGCAACTGCCTGCACAATCTGGTTCCAATTTTGTACAAAAATATGAGCACTGTAAAAATCGAACCCCTGGGCGCGGGCCACCGTATCATAAGCATTGCCCATAAAATCACGCAGCGGAATGCTGTCTCTGGAGAAAAAACTTTCTCCCGCGTCACTTTCCATGGTAAAGCCAAACCGCAAACGACTATCAAAAGTATGCCGATATCTCAAGGCCCAGGCATTTGGGCTGCCCAGGGCTTTTTCTGTGTCATAATTAGGAGGGTCTGGATGGGCCCAACGCAGAAACAGCTCGTTGTCGCCCTGAACAAACCCCTTGAAGATCTTGGTATTTCGGGTATCCAAGCCTGTTCTGATCCTGGCGAACTGCAAAATGCGTCTTATATCAGACAAGTCCCAATTAGGTATGGCCTGTAGTTCATACTCGTTTAAAAACGGACCAAACTGGTTGCGGTAGTTAATAAAACTTTCTACTTGCAATTCGTTGAGCAGGTGCAGGGAGGTCAAATCCGCTGGGGAGGCCGAATTCAGGTTCAAGGGCCTGTCACGAAGGAGTTCCAGCGTTTCCAAAAACTGCTGTGCATCCGATTCAGAGGCGGACTCATTGTCCCTGAAAAAGTTTTCGAGCAGTTCATCGTCATTTTGTGCCGTTAAAAATAGTGGCATAAAGCCGAGTAAAGAGGCCGTCAAAAACTTTAAGAAAATTTTTTTACTCCAAAATTGTGTACTATTGGTACTGCCGTGCGTCATAAGCCGTGATTAATTCGGCAACAATGTTAGGGCGAAAGATTCGTTTATGAGACAATTTTCGCGCTGCGTGTTTTAGAAGTGACACTTCTTTAAATAATGTCACTTCTAAGGTGCCGTAACGCTCACAAGCACTACCTTTGCACATCATTATTTAACCATTCAAAATCGTTTTCTCAAACATGAAAAAATCTGTTTTAGGAATTCTCGCGGGCGCAGCCTTGATGTTCTCACTGGCATCCTGCGGCGAAAAACTGCTTACTGACGAACAAGTCCAAGCTGAAATTACCAAAGGCTATGACGCTGGCAAAGCTGCCGTCGAGCAAGAGATGACCGCTAAGTGTGAGGCTGACTTCGAAGCCCGCGTGTCGGCCGTCGTGGATCAGGCCCGTGCTGATTATGAAGCCGAAAAAGCCGCCGAAATGGCTGCTGGCAAAAAGAAGTAACCTTTGAAACCATCTCAAAATCGCTCATTCTCACAACATTCACTGAAAATTATTCCACTATGATGAATAAAAAATTGCTTTTGGCTGGCGCAGTAGCTGTCGCTGGCTTTTTTACCCTCACCGCATTCGATGGTAAAACCCTTGCTCAACAAAAAGAGGAAATTGCTGCTGCTGTTACCGCTAAATTAGAGATGCTTCGCACCGAAAAGACGGCAGAGTGCGATGCGCGTGTTCAAGAGGAAGCCAACACCCGCATCGAGGCCTGGAAAGCAGAAATGGCTGCTGCTCCAGCCCCTGGCAAAGGCATCGTGAAAAAAGGCGGCTCAAAAGGTCCAAAAGTGGATCCATTGCCCGCCACACCTCCTCCTCCTGCAAAAGTTGATCCCAAAAAGGACAAAATGGACGGTGGAACAAAGGTCGAGGAGAAAAATGCTAAAATGGAAGGGCAGGCTCCAAACACAGACAAGAAGAAAGCCAAAATGGGCGGAGGCGGCAACTAAACCCCTTATCCCTCTGGACAATAATTATTATGGCTGTTACGGTGGAAACCGTGACAGCCATTTTTTCACCCCTGGTTGTGTAGAACATCAAGTCTAATAGAAAAGGCTGCCCCACGAATCAACGCGAGGCAGCCTTTTCACATAAATCAGTAAATCTTACAATTTAACGTAAACCGTAGAACTGCAATTATCCACGGCAACCGGTGTAACATTGGTATTCGTTACAGTGTAGCTGAAGTTGATAGTAATGTTTCCGTCATTCTTTTCGATAAAGCCAGAGCCTTCAACAACGTAACCATCGCTGTCCGGGTCTTGGCTGGCAATCGTGATAGTGCCGCAGTCGAGAGATGCATTTACTGAATTGCTGAACAATTCCCAGAAACCAGTGATTTTTACATTAGTTTCGCCATCGGCGCTAATGGTTACATTATAAGAAGCAGCCGGGCTAAGCGAGCAATCTTCGGTTGCTACATATTGGCCTACAAAATCTTTCTGCTCGAATTTGCAGTCGTCGCCGCAAGAACTTGCTGTGAACATCAAGAAAGCACCGATGAAAAGTGCTGGGATAAAAAAGAGTTTTTTGCTCATGTTTTGGAAATGTTTGTGAAATTGTGATGTAATGGATGTCAATTGTTCGCCGCAAAGGTAATTAAAGGTATTGTTTCGTAGTAACAAACAAAACGTTATTACTCAGGGAATTTGGTAACGACAAATGCGGAAAACTGTTGTCACTATTTAAGGATGATCTTACCGGTTGCTGAGCCCTTTTCAGAAAAAATTCGAATTATATAAACGCCTGCTTGGGTGTTTTCAGGCACTTTTAATTGCAAAATCTCAGTGTTTTGCACAAATGTTTGTTCCATGACTGTTTTGCCTTGATAGCCACTCAGGGCAAATTCGATTTTCTGATCTCTGAATTTTTCAGGCAAAATAATTTTGAACCAATCACCTGGTTCGGCTGGATTGGGATATACTGACAAGGAATTCAGTAGTATCGTCTTTGTTCCAACGGCAACCCCTACTGTCCCACAATTAACATCTTCACAACCATTTTCCTCTGTTACAGTGGCGCAATAAGTACCCGGCAAAAGATTTTGGATACTCATTTCAGTAGAACCATTGCTCCAAAGTATTTCAAATGAACCGCCTGAAAACACTTGGGCTGTAGCTGAGCCATCGGGTGTATTTGGCCCGGAGGCATTGGTGGTACTAATGGAAACTAAGGGCGCAGACGTTCCATCCGTGATTAAAAGTGTCCCTACGGCATTTGTTACACAGCCATAAATATCAGTAACCAATAGATCAGGAAGGGTATAGGTAAACCCGCCATCAGAGATCGCAAACCAGCACGAATCGTTGGAAGAAAGAAATTGGCCGTTGTCAGTCCACAAAAATGTGGGATTTACTGCATTGGTGACCGATCTGAAAAGTGTTGGGGTGGTTCCAAACCCATCGCAGGTAATGGTGTCGCGGCCATAAAATTGCGCTGGTTGTGGCACTACATGCTCTTCTACGGCAATGCTTTTTGAGGCCATGCAACCATACAGACTAACCTGAACCATGTAAACTCCACCAGCAGTAGCAAGTAAACAAAGCGTTGGGGTAGCCGGGATGCCATCTTTGGACCATTGGAAAGTGGCATTGTCCAGGGGCTCGGCGCAAAGGTTGTAGGAGGGTGAAGTGCAAGTGATCAAGATATGGGATGGGAGATTTGAAAGAGCTGTTCCCGGATTTATTTCGGTAATGGTCAACTGTATTAAGGTGTCGCAGTTGCCATTCCCCGGCACGGTAAATGTGTACATTCCAGCAGATGAAAATGTACTGCCGAACAGATCAATACTTCCACCTGTACAAATGTTTGCTGCAATGCTTTGCTGAATATCGCCTCCGCTAGGTAGGTCAAATGACTGAACCAGCAGGCAATTATGTGCATCTGTCAGCGAAACAGCATGCGTACCGCTACTGGAAAAACCAGCAGTTTCGGTAGTCTGCCCATTTTCCCATAAATATTGGTAGGGCACAGTACCTCCAGTGGCTAATACGGTCAGGGTTCCCAAACCTCCTCCACACTCAACAGGTTGGATATCAACAAATTGAACAACCAAACTATCTGGTTGGCCGAGCACGATCGTAGATGATTCAGCATGGTTGGCCCCGGTCACCGATACGGTATAAATTCCAGCTGACAGGCCATTTTGCTGATAAAAATTGAGGTTCAGGTTTGACCAATTGTAAAACAAACCTGTTTGGTCGCCCCAGACACTGACCCCGATGCTGCCATTGCTTTCGCCATGGCATTTCGGCATTTTCACCAGCGTGGGAATTACTACAAATGGATGGGCCGTCGGGCCGCCGTAGGTAAACGTAAGGCGGTAATTCTGACCATTGTTATTTTTAAGCAAGCTTGTTTCGGGAATAAAATCATCCCCGATGGTATCCACTTCAGCCAGAAAATATACTTCCAGGACGTAGGTTTGGCCTACCGTCAAACCGGTGCTAAGGTCAATATTACTTGCCTGACTTCTGTAGCGGGTAGTATAAGGTCCCAGCAGCGTTGCGTAGTCTTGTGCCAGGCCCAAGGATTGAAAATTGCCCACTGCCCCACCCTGCTCATATACCCGATATTGTAAATTGACCGCAGAAACATTATTGATGCAACTTTCCCAGGTGATGGTTTTTGCATTGGCCAGTGCCAAACTCTGCAAAGTGCCCAAATGCAAACCATTAAACCGAATGCCTGAGGGACAGTCTGCAATGTCAAAACTGTCTAAAGTCCCATTGATGCGAAGATGAACTGCAGAGGAGCACTCCCCGACCCAATCATAGCCGCATGCGGTGGTTTTTTGGGCAGAAAAAAGCAGTAAAATGCTGAAAATCAAGGCATTGTAGCAGAAAAAGTTCATGGAAATCGGATTGAGATTAATGAAAATTTGCAATTTTTTTTAGAAAATAACTGGGGGTAAATCCATGCTGCTGGGGATTTTTATTTCACACAGATGTTACGCAGATATTTCGCGCAGATGTTACACAGATAACATCTACGTAAAAATGCCCCGTATCTGGTTTAAGCCCAAAGGTTTTCTGATAATGGTCAAGATGGGAAGCCTCAAAATGAAACTGCAAAGCTCGTTGCTAACATTAAATTGCTACGGCTTGGATCTCCATCACGGGTAAAAATGTAGTCTTTACTGCCAAGGGTTCGAGCTTCTAATCGCCACAACATATTTTCGAGCACTACATAATCCAGATTTAAAGAGTAGCCCCAGGTCTGAAACCCATTACGCGTTCCTGTTGAAATCATAACCCCATTTTCATCCTGAAAATATTCGAGTCGGGCGCAGAAACAGAGTTTATCCGATGCAGAAATTTTTGCCATCAATATGGGGGTGTACCAAATATTGTAATCATTGCTGCCCTTGGCTTTTTGTTCTGCTCCAATGTCAAAGCCTGCTGTTAAGGCCACTTTGGGGAATACTTGAAAAATTCCATAAAAATCGTGGAAATAGCGCATTTGTCGCACCGTATCTGGCTTGTCATTGCAAATCAACGAACTGCTGTTGAGGGTAACTTTGTCGTTGGGCTTAAAGGTAAGTTGATGCCCAAAAGCGGGGGTGTTGTTGCCATCCACACGCTGAATACGCTGCCATCCATTGAGCAGAAGGCCGCTAAAAAACCATTTTTCATCTTCAGAAGTATATCCGATTTTTACTCCGGTTTCAAAGTAGGGAGAGTTGTCGGCCATCATGCTGCGGGTCAGACCCCAACAGTCCTTGCCTACAGCACTTTCAAAGCCAATGTGCGAACCAAAAACGCCTGCATCGATCCACAGGTTTTTTGATTTGGAAATTTTCAAACCCACATTTGCTTCAAGGATATTGCGCAAAACACCAGGTTCTGCAGCCAGGTTGGCATTGGCATAAGTGCCTGCCATCAAAGCCATATTGGCGCGTACATTTTCTTTGGCATAAGCGGCTTTTAAAAAGCCAAGGTTTAAATTCACCTCGTTGTGGCGATTGAATGCATAGACAAAATCAGGGCGCTTGTGATCCGCAGGATTGTCAAAGTCATAGAGGTAGTAGGTTTCCAGGTAGCCGCTGAATGTGAGTGGGGAGGTAGAATTTTCTCCTTGAGAAAAAAGTACGGTTTGTAACAAAAAAAGGGTACTGGTCAGTAGGTATTTCATTATTGTGCTGGTTAGTATCTGCAAAACAATGTAATTTGCTTCAATCGCAGATACGAATCAACATCATTTTTATTTCTGGATAAAAACTTGTCCTCTTTTCAAACTTCCACATTGTCGTACTTTGCCGTCTCAAACCCGACCGATGCAGCATCATTCAATTATAATACAGCGCAGGGCGCATTATTATTCCATGGGAACTCCAGGTCCGCATATCCGGCAATTCTGGATTGTTTGCCATGGGTACGCCCAATTAGCCGACGAGTTTCTGAAGGATTTTAAACTTTTGGAGAATGACCACACCCTGGTGCTTGCCCCGGAAGGATTGAACCATTTTTATAAAAAAGGTTTTGAGGGGCCTGTGGGCGCCAATTGGATGACACGCCATCAACGCCGTTCGGAAATAGAGGATTACTCCAATTACTTGCAAAACCTGTACGATTTTTACCTGCCCCAATTGCCTTCTGATGTACGAATTGTACTTTTGGGTTTTTCGCAAGGCACTGCCACCGTTTGCCGCTGGATGTTGGAAAAACTTCCCCAATTCCACGACCTGTTGCTTTGGGCCGGCCTGCCGCCTGAAGATTTGGACTATGCAGCGCACCGTGAATACTTAGCCGACAAAAAACTTTACCTGCTTTATGGCACGCACGATCCTTTCCTCACGCCCGACCGGATGAATACTGTACAAGAAATTGAGGAGAAAAACGGTATTGACTTCGGCGAACAAAGGTTTGAAGGAGGGCATGAAATTTTGCCGGAAACCTTGAAAGAACTGCTCCGCAGCCTAAACTAACCCGCACCCATTTATCTGACCACATTATAAATTGACCACACTCAAGAAATGGACTTTAAAAAATTCATCCCTCATTTAATTGCCGCTGCTGTGTTGCTCTCTGTATCGGCAGTTTTTTTTGCCCCTAATTTTTTTGGTGGCAAGGTGCTTCCCCAACCAGATAATGACAAAGCAAGAGGGATGCAAACTGAAATCCAGGCATACCTAGAAAAAGAGGGCAAAGCACCGCTTTGGACCAATTCCGCTTTTGGCGGTATGCCTGGATACCAGATCTATTCTCCTATTTACGGCAACCTTACAAAACCCTTGGTCAAAGCCAGCTTTTTGTGGACTGACGTAACAGGGGTCTGGGCGCAGGTACTCGCTGCCATGTTGTTCATGTACCTGTTGGTTATTACGCTTGGTGCAGATTGGCGCGTAGGTATTTTTGGCGCCCTCGCCTACGGGATCAGTACCTACAATGTAGATATTTTGGAGGCTGGGCATTCTACAAAGATGGCTGCTTTAGCATTTGCGCCGGGTGTTTTGGCAGCTACCATTATGCTGTTCAAAGGGCGTTGGCTTGGAGGGGCAGGACTTTTATCGCTGCTTGTCTCTATGCAGATATATGTCAACCATGTTCAAATAACCTATTATACCCTGCTTATCGCCGGTATTTATGTGCTTGCACAACTTGTCGACGCCATTCGTCAAAAAAGCTATATTAACTGGGGTAAATCATTGGTAGTCATGGGTTTGGCTATTGCTATCGGTTTTGCCTGCAACCTCTCCAAACTCTGGCCAACCTACGAATACGGTCAGGAAACCATCCGTGGAAAATCTGAACTTAAAGCCAGTGCCGACAAAGGCGATGGACTTAGCAAAGACTACCTGTTTGGCTGGAGCTATGGCGTTTGCGAAAGTATGACCCTGTTAGTACCCCACTTTGCAGGTGGTGGTGCCGGCGAATCCTATGGAGATTCCAAACTTCTAAAGGTATTGTCGCGCCAATTGCCGCCCAACACTACGAAGGCTCAAATGCAATCACAAATAGCCGCCTTGTTTTATGCTGGAGACCAGCCTTTTGTTGGTACTGCGATCTACTATGGAGCCATTGTTTGTTTCTTGTTTTTCTTAGGAGCTTTTTTAGTGGAAGGCCCCATAAAATGGTGGCTTTTACTAAGCGGTATTTTTATGATAACCCTGGCCTGGGGTAAAAATTTTTTCCTAAATGATATTTGGTATGACTACTTGCCTATGTTCAGCAAGTTCCGCGCCGTATCCATGGCTTTAGGGCCAGGGCATTTGTGTGTGGCTGCCTTGGCAGCGATGGGCATTCAAAAACTGGCTGACCAGAATATTCCCATTGAAAGAAAAACCCGCTCGCTTTGGATGGGCGTAGGTGCTACGGTTTTACTTTGTATTATCGGGATGATGTGCGCGAGTAGTGTAGGTCCCAATGACCAGGCATTAGGTGACAACGCACAACTTTTGGCTGCATTAAAAGAAGATCGGGCAAGCATGTTACGAGCTGATTTGATCCGCTCTCTTTCATTTGTTGCAGCAGCGGTTGCAATGATTTGGTTTTACCTGCGAGGAAGTTTGAAAGCTGGGATTATGGTCGGCTTGTTAGCATGCATTTCGCTGGCCGATACCTGGTTGGTATGCCTCCGTTCGTTGCCGGCAAGCAAATACGAATCCAGGCAAGCCGCTACCGCCCCTCCAAGAGAGGATGTTCATGACAACCAAATTAAAGCCGACAAGGATCTGCACTATCGGGTACTTGACCTTTCCAGGGGCAGTATCACGGGCAATGCGACAACCTCTTATTTCCATAAAAGCCTTAGCGGTTATCACGCAGCAAAACTCCAGCGTTTTCAGGAGGTGGTGGACAAGTATTTGGGCAAAGACCTGACCCGAAACTTGCACATCATAGGTATGTTGAATGGCAAATATCTTATTGGGGACAAAGGTCAGGTATTCCCAAATCCGGAGGCCTGTGGCAATGCCTGGTTTGTCCAGGACTTTCAAACAGTGGCCAATGGAGATGAGGAAATCAATGCCCTGGGCCAGCTAAATCCGAAAGATTCTGCAGTGGTGCAGGCTTCATTTGCCAGGTCCTTGCAGGGACTGAGGATTCAACACGACAGCAACGACTACATCAAGCTCACAGGGTATCACCCTGATCGTATGGAATACGAATATTCTGCAAAATCAGAACAATTGGCCGTTTTTTCTGAAATGTGGTATCCCCCGACCAAAGGTTGGAAATGTTACCTTAATGGCCAAGCTGCACCTGATTTCATCAAGGCAGACTACATGCTCCGTGCAATGCGCCTGCCCGCGGGTGAAAAACAAAAACTTGAAATGCGCTTCGAGCCACAATCCTATTATCTGGGGGAAAAGGTCGCTTATATCGCTTCGGGTTTAACGCTCTTGCTTTGCCTTGCTGCCTTGTTTTTTTGGTATAAAAAAGGCGGGCATATTGGGGAAGCCGCCATCTTGAGCGATTTGGAGGAGAAGGTAGAGAGGCCGGTAAAGGCGGCGGCGAAGGCTGGAGGAAAAAAGAAATAAATATAACAGCCCCGGTGGGGCGGCAACATTTATGTTCGGGCGTTTCCGGGAATCGGGAGCGCCCGTTTTTGTTTGGTCTTTAAGTCTTGGATATATCTGCAATTCAAAAACCTATCCTACTCCATTCAACCTTTAAATCTGTGAAGATTTATTGTTTTTGAAATTAATCAATTAAAGTATTTGTAAAGAACAAAACAAAAATTCTACTTTTGGTCGGATTTTAAAATCCCCTAATTTTATGTGACTTTGGGGGTTGCGACCTATTAAATACTCTCTATTTCTAACCTAACAACCTTATCCTCTGATGAAACGAATTTCCAACGCATTGGATCAAATGAAAGACCATTACGATGTGGTCGTAATTGGTTCAGGGTATGGCGGCGGAGTTGCTGCCTCCCGCTTAGCCCGGGCCAACAAATCCGTCTGTCTGCTGGAAAGAGGTCGGGAAAGAATCGCAGGAGAATTTCCCGACACCCTTGTAAAAGCAACAGAAGAAATGCAGCTTGACACCCACGAAAAAAAGATCGGCTCCCAAACGGGTATGTTCAATTTTCATGTCAACAAAGATATCAGTGTGCTGGTGGGCTGCGGTTTGGGCGGAACCTCCCTTATCAACGCCAACGTATCGCTCAAAGCCGATCCCAGGGTGTTTGAAAACGGGAATTGGCCCAAAGAACTGGTTTCCGATATTCCCAATGGACTCGAGAAAGGATACGAACGTGCCAGAGAAATGCTCAAACCTAATCCCTATCCTGATAATTTTCCTACCCTGAACAAGTTGGAAGCCCATCGGAAATCAGGCGCCTATATCGGGCAACCGTTTTACAAAACGCCGATTAATGTCACTTTTGAAGACAAAACAAACCATGTGGGCGTGGAACAAAAAGCCTGCAACAACTGCGGCGATTGTGTTTCGGGTTGCAACTACACCTCCAAAAACACGACCCAGATGAACTACCTGCCCGATGCCTGGAATCACGGCGCAGAAATATATACCGAGTGCAACGTCGCCTATATTGAAAAGAAAAATGGAAAATGGCTCGTATTCTTTAACCCAGTAGGTCTTGGCCGAGGGAAGTTTGATGCGCCGCCCTTGTTTGTTTCCGCTGACAATGTAGTAATCTCCGCTGGGACAATAGGATCCACCGAAATCATGCTCCGGTCTGCACAAAAAGGGCTACAGTTGTCGCCTATGCTGGGCCAACGATTTTCCGGGAATGGCGACGTTTTGTCATTTGCCTACGACACCAAGCAAAAAATCAACGGCATCGGCTTTGGCCATAAAAACCCCGCAGGCCACGAACCCTGTGGGCCTTGCATTACTTCCGTCATTGACACCCGGGAAACCTCGAAGGACTACCGTGATGGCATGATCATCGAAGAAGGATCCATTCCAGGCGCATTGGCCAAAATACTGCCTGTGTCGTTTGCGGCCATTTCAGCGGCAGAAGGCAATGCCCCTTCTCTGATGCAAAAAATAAGAAATGCCTTTGAAGGCTTGGTCAGTTTCCTGTTCGGGTCTTATCGGGGGGCGGTTACCCGAACGCAAACTTACCTCATAATGAGTCAAGACAGTGGGGATGGTGTGATGCGTTTAAACAATCAGGGCCGGCTGGAGATTGACTGGCCCGGCGTAGGACGGGAAAAAATCTTCCAGTCAGACAACGATACGCTTAATAAATGTACTGAAGCCCTTAAAGGCACTTATTTGGAGAACCCAATTTGGACCGAAAAACTGGGCAAATCCCTGGTTTCAGTCCACCCGCTTGGCGGATGTATTATGGGAGAAAACGTTTCTTCCGGGGTTGTAAACCACAAAGGCCAAGCATTTGATTCCTCCGGCAACGGCGTACACAAGGGTTTGTACGTTACTGATGGATCGGTTATTCCTGCCTGCCTGGGCGTCAATCCGCTGCTGACTATTACAGCCGTTTCGGAGCGTAACATTGCCTTGATGGCCGAAGATAACGGCTGGAAGATTGACTATTCTTTGCCTTCTGCGCCGCGTATTACGACATCGGAAAAGCCTGGGATCGAGTTTACGGAAACCATGAAAGGTTTTTTTTCCACTTCGGAAAAATCAGATTTTCAGCGGGGCTTCGATGCCGGCAAATCTGCCAACTCTCCGTTTGAATTCACCTTGACCATCCAGTCGGAGGATGTGGACCGGCTCATAAACGAACCAGATCACAAAGCCTATCTTGCAGGAACGGTCATTGCGCCTGCATTGTCATCTACGCCCCTGGTCGCGCACAAGGGCATCTTCAATCTTTTTGTGGATCACAAAGAGGAGTTCAACACCAAGCGAATGATCTATTTGATGCCCTTGATGACATCGGATGGAGCGGACTATTACTGCGAAGGGTTCAAGGAAATCAACGCAGACCATGGGCCCAGGATTTGGTCTGAAACCTCGACGCTTTATATCACCTTATTTGCAGGCAAAGACAACACAGGAGAATTGCTGGGCAAGGGTATCCTGCACATAGAGCCTTCGGATTTCTTGAAGCAAATGACCACGATGAAAGTTACCGGCAGCTCGTCGCTGCTTCAGTCCTTACAAGTCCAGCTGAAATTTGGGAAATTCTTTGCAGGCACGCTCTTCGACACGTATGGAGGGCTATTGAAAAAGAACACTTATTTCAATCCGGACAGTCCGCCACGTACAAAAAGACCTTTGCGGGCAAGTGCGCCTGAAGTCCACTTTTTTAACACCTCCGATGGTGTGAACCTTCGGCTTACCCGATATCGCGGCGGCAAAAAAGGGCCGGTAATCCTTTCTCACGGTCTCGGAGTGGCCAGCAGTATATTTTCTACCGACCTGATCGACACCAACATGGTTGAATACCTGTTTGCACACGAATATGACATATGGTTGCTGGATTTCCGGGCCAGTATTGACTTGCCAGCCTCCCAAACGGAATCTTCTGGCGACGACGTTGCCCGCTATGACTATCCGGCAGCGGTGCAAACGGTGCGCGATATAACCGGAGCGGCGGACGTTCAAATGGTTGTACATTGTTATGGAAGCACTACCTGGACGATGGCCATGCTCAATGGGCTGCGGGGCGTTCGCTCGGCGGTTTGTTCGCAGGTTTCAGCCCACGTTTTGGCGGTGGCACTCACCCGACTTAAATCAGGTCTGCACATGCCGTCTTTTTTGGATAAAATTGGCATAAAATCGCTCACAGCCGATGTGGATAAGGATTCAAACTGGGCCAACAAATTATTTGACAAGGTTATCAAGTTCTACCCCTTGCCTTATTCGGAACGTTGTGACAGCCCCGTTTGCCATCGGATTACTTTTTTATATTCACTGCTGTACGAGCATGATAAATTGAACCAAGCCACGCACGACAATCTCCATGAATTGTTTGGCGTCGCCAATATCCGTTCTTTGGAACACCTGACCATGATGGTACGCAATGGCCATGTCACAGACTTCGACGGCAACAATGTGTACATGCCTCATCCCGAAAGAATGGCGATCCCGATACGCTTTATTTCGGGCGAGAAAAACGAGTGTTTTCTACCGGAAGGCACCGAAAAAACCTATGAATTTTTGTGCCAGGCCAATGGAAAGGATTTGTACAGCAGGGTGGTGATCCCGGGATACGGACATATTGACTGTATTTTCGGAGCAAATGCCGCCACAGATGTGTACCCACATATTCTCGAACATCTAGAACTCACCCTATAATTTATTCAACATGGCATCTTCCAATCGTTCACTCGCATGGTACCAGCGCTTTGTCTGGATCGGTATCATCTTGAATCTGTTCTTCGCGGTCCCCGCGTTGTCGAACCCCGAATCTCTTACCAGTTCACTTGGTCTTCCTTACCTGGATTATTACGATTGGCTTCAAAATTCAGGTATGCTGATCCTTTCCCTGAACATTTTTTATGCCGTGGCATCACGCAACCCTGTGGAACATTCCTCGGTCAACTGGTGGGTAGTTGGTTCTAGAGTGCTGGCAGTAGTATTCTGGATTTACATGATCTTGAATTCTGTGCATGGTTCAGTATTTTATTCCATGCTGGCAATAGATGGCGCAATGGCGGTTTTGCTCGGGGTTTTGTTGCAAACCGGGTTGCCTGCGGAAAATAAAATGAGCTGGGGAAAAATAGGCCATTTCCTGACCGCACCGTTGCGCTGGATACGCCAGATATATCAAAACAAACGACTGCGTTATATTTCGCTTGCAAGCCTTCTGTTACTTGGCACCCTTACCTTCATTCTGTACAATAATTTGTTGAGGGCGCGCCCGGATATCGTTTATGAAAAAGACGAGGATCAATTCAAATACGGTGCCATCGGTTTGGGTATGAATGGGCGAATCCCTTATCATATTTTCAAGGTGCTTCCTGAGATATTCAAAGACAAACTTCCCAATGGCGGCGAGGGCGGATATCGCTCTCTGGGATTTATCTTCGAACCGGGCAAGGACTTGCCAGTCGGGCTGTCAAAACGGCAAATCGGGTATGTGTCGGTGGAACCGAACTGCGCTTTTTGTCACACCGGGACCTACCGTGAAATGCCAGACGGCGAGCAAAACCTCGTATTGGGTGCTCCCGCCCACGAACTTGATCTGGAAGCATTCCAATGGTTCATGTACAATTGTGCTGCCGACCCCAGGTTCAACAAGGATACCCTGATGAAATATATTGACAATATCTCGGACATGGGCTTTACCGAGCGATGGATGTATAAAAACCTGATTATTCCGCTTGCCAAACAATCCCTGAACAAACAAGGCAAAAGCTATGCCTGGGAGAAACAAAGACCTTTACAGGGAAAAGGCCGGACAGATACTTTCAACCCCACTAAATTCAATGTATTTCACATGGGGCACGACAATACGATCGGAACGGTTGATTTGCCGCAGGTATGGAATCAACGCCCCAGGCAAGACCTGTATTTACATTGGGACGGAAACAACAACAGCCTGCGCGAACGAAATTACGCTGCGGCTATGGCGGTGGGCGCAACCCCTCAATCTGTAATTACCAAGAATTTTAATCGGGTAACCGATTTTTTGCTCGACTTGCCATCGGCAAAATACCCATTTGCCATTGATCAAAACTTGGCAGCAACGGGGCAAAAAATATTCGACGACCAATGTGCCTCTTGCCACCGTTTTGGAGAAAAACTTACCGGTCATGTAACCGAGCTGGAAGATATTGGAACAGATCCAAACCGGGTTTATTCCTTAACGGAAGAAATGGTCAACCGCTTTCACTCATTCCAAACGCCTCCTTTTAAATTTGATTCCTATCGCAAAACTTACGGCTACAGCAACACGCCGTTGGATGGTATCTGGGCAAGGGCCCCGTATCTGCACAATGGATCGGTGCCAACTATATGGGACTTGCTGCAGGTCCCGGAAAATAGGCCTAGATTGTTCTTTAAGGGCTATAACGTGTACGATCAAAAATATTTAGGTTTTGTAAGCCAGGGTGCTGATGCCGAAAAATATGGGTTCAGGCTGGATGTTGCGCTGACCGGAAACAGCAATCGAGGGCATTTGTATGGCACTCAATTGGATGAAGCTTCTAAGTGGGCACTCCTGGAATATCTCAAAACCCTGTAAATAATTCACCTCTAAATTCATTCAAAATTATGCCCTCGCATTTTACCAATTTTCACAACCGGAAGCACTCCATGATGCAATCCGGGCTCAACGAACTTTTGATCCAAAATCAGGAGGGCAAAAATGGGTTAAATCACGATCATCCAAAAATTCAAGCCCTTAACGCCCATATTCAAAAAAGAGAGCATTTTCATAACCGTTTCGGGATCATCGCTCACCTTTTGGAACGTATTGCACTCTTTTTCATGAAGATATTTAAACCCTTTTTGCGCAAAGATCACCAACAATATTATTACGCTACATTGAGGCAGAAATATCTGGAAGCCCTTTTAAATCATGATACTGCTGCTGCAGATGAATACAAGAATGAATTGAAATTCTCAGGAGAAGACCCCGAATGGGTCAAAAGCGCGATTGTCTGGTTTGAGACCTACGCGGTGAATATGAAAACTCCGGAATACATAAAATACAAGACGATCAATGACTTCAACTACAAGATCAAAGAATTAGACCGCCCGCTCCGGGTCGCTGTAATCGGTGACTGGGGTACGGGCGACCATCTGGCAGCGTCAGTACTCGAACAAGTTTTCCTGAAAGAGCCCGATCTCATCATTCATTTGGGCGATATCTATTATTCTGGCACCCACAAAGAATTCAAAGACCATTATCTTGACATCATTGACAACCTCAGGAAAAAATATAAGCCGATACCTGTATATAACCTCCCTGGAAACCACGATTATTACAGTGGTGGGCATCCGTTTTATGAAGCTTTGAAGGTGAACGAAGGTTTGGAAGGATCGCCTCCCGTTCAGGAAGCCAGTTATTTTGTTTTGTCAAACTCTGTTTGGCATTTACAGGGCATGGACACCGGGTATCACGACCATGATGTTCGCAAGGTTAATGAGGACAACACCGAATTGGTAACAGAAGAAATACCCTGGCATCACCATCATTTGGACAAAGCAATTGCCGCCAACAAAAAAGTTTTACTGTTCTCCCACCATCAACTTTTTTCAAGGTATACCGCTATTGGTAGTAAATGCTACAATCCTAAATTGCTGGAATGTTTTAAACCTTATATTGATAAAAAACAGATTACTGCCTGGTTTTGGGGGCATGAACACCTGTTTGAAGTGTACAAACCTTTTTTGGGTCTCGACAAAGGCCGATGTGTAGGCCACGGTGCGGTGCCAATATTGTACGAAAATGGTTTGCCCTATAAGACAACAGCGACCGTGAAGAAGCAAAAAATTCCCCTTCAGGAATTGCCTGAAACCCTGCTCGACCCAACCAAACTTACCAACGACGGTGATATTTACGACCGAGGTTTTGTAATGCTGAACCTGAAAAACGATGGCACAGGTACCGCCGACTACTACGCAGCTCGATACGGACTTGACACCGAGCTGCTGCTAAATTTTTCGGAGGACTTATGACTTTTGAGTTACGAACGAATTTCCTGTGCAACGCTACCCTACCCGATTCATCAAATAAAGACAAGATGGCACCAGCTGCTTCGGGTAAATAGAAACCAATACTCTTCTTGTTCATAAACGGATTGGGCTGGTTCTGGTACAGTTCAAAGCCAACGCCTGATATCGTTTGACTACTGAAACGGAACGCTACGTCTAAGCGGGTCACTCCGCATTCCGTATTCGCAACTCCGCATTCTGCATAGGCCTCGGCCCGGGTGGTCGAACCTGACACACCCAACATTTCGCTCAATTTGCCCGACTTGGCTGCCCGAAGGCGCTGTCCTAGAAGGGCATCACCGAATAGAGCAAGTGTTATTTGGCGAGAAAACTGTTTATGACCGAAAAACCAACACCCAAAAGGTATTGCACATTTTCGTTGGGATTCCCCCCCGAAGCGTACTACTTTTGCGGCTTCAAAAGTCTCCATTGCAGCCATTCCTATTCTAAACCTCGTAGGTTTTAAAAACCTTGCAGCCATTCCTATCTAAACCTCGTAGGTTTTAAAAACCTACGAGGTTTTCAAAAAAAAACTGTTCTAAAATATATGGACGTTACCGTCGAAACCGCCAAAAGCCTCGGCCTTACCGCCGATGAATTTGAAAAAATCCAAAATATTCTGGGCCGGGTGCCCAATTTCACTGAGCTCAGCATCTTTTCCGTGATGTGGAGCGAACACTGCTCGTACAAGAATTCTATCCTGCAACTTAAAACTTTGCCCCGCGACGGTAAAAGGCTGCTCGTAGCTGCCGGAGAAGAAAACGCAGGACTTGTGGACATCGGGGACGGTCTCGGCTGCGTGTTCAAAATCGAAAGCCACAACCATCCTTCAGCCATTGAGCCATACCAGGGCGCTGCCACAGGTGTGGGCGGCATTCACCGCGATATTTTCACGATGGGCGCCCGCCCGATCGCAGCACTCAATTCGCTGCGTTTCGGCACGCCCGACACGCCACGCATGAAAAACCTCATCCGTGGTGTGGTAAAGGGCATCGGCGATTATGGCAATTGCTTCGGAGTGCCTACCGTAGGCGGCGAGGTGTATTTTATGCCCTGCTACAATCATGATATTTTAGTGAACGCCATGTCAGCAGGTATTGTCAAAGCGGGTGAAACAGTCAGCGCAACCGCAGGTGGGCCAGGCAACCCGGTCTTTATAGTCGGCTCGGCCACAGGAAAAGACGGGATTCATGGCGCCACCTTTGCTTCCGCTGATTTGGGAGAGGACTCCCACGAAGATTTGCCTGCCGTACAGGTCGGCGATCCATTTCAGGAAAAACTCTTGTTGGAGGCCAGTCTGGAGGCTATCAAAACCGGAGCAATAGTAGGAATGCAAGACATGGGTGCTGCTGGAATTACCTGCTCAACCTCTGAAATGAGCGCAAAAGCAGGTTGTGGAATGCGAATAGATCTAAGCAAAGTTCCCACCCGTCAGGCCAATATGAAAGATTGGGAAATTTTGCTTTCCGAAAGCCAGGAGCGAATGCTCATTGTGGTAAAGCCGGGCAGGGAATCCGAAATTTTGACAGTTTTTGAAAAATGGGACCTGGATTGCGCTCAAATCGGAGTTACCATCGAAGGGGACATCCTGCAATATCATTACGAAGGAAAACTCGTGGCTGAAGTACCCGCCGACCCGCTCGTGTTGGGCGGTGGCGCGCCGGTGTATGTGCGCGAACAAAAACAGCCCGACTATTTGCAGCAAATTGAAAAGTTTGACCTTTCACAAATCAAAATCCCCCAGTCCACCAATCCACCGACCCCTGATTTGTTGGATGCCGCGCGTAAACTCTGGAATTCACCCAACCTGGCTTCTAAAAACTGGATCACCCAGCAATATGATTCCATGGTGCAAACGGGCACTATGACCACCAACAGGCCCTCCGATGCAGCCGTGGTTTATGTCAAAGGAACCCGTAAAGCATTGGTACTCACCACCGATTGCAATTCCGCTTATGTCTATGCCAACCCGCACAAAGGGGGCATGATCGCTGTAGCCGAGGCCGCACGGAATATCGTTTGTGCGGGTGGAGAGCCTGTCGCGATTACCAATTGCCTGAACTTTGGCAACCCTTACAACCCGGAGGTCTATTATCAATTTGCCGAAGCGATTCGGGGCATGGGAGAAGCCTGCCGGAGGTTCGGAACCCCGGTTACGGGTGGCAATGTGAGTTTTTACAATCAATATACCAAGGGTGGTCAAACAGTACCTGTTTACCCAACTCCAACCATTGGAATGCTTGGCTTGCTCGATGATTACGAGCAAATTATGACGCTTGATTTTAAACACCAAGGGGACCTGATCTATATGATCGGAACCAGCCGTGACGACCTCGGAAGCAGTGAATACCTGCGCGGAGTACTGGGCGTAGAATATAGCCCTTGCCCTTATTTTGACCTGGAAGAGGAATTTTCCATCCAACAAGTGCTCAAGAAAGCCATTGGTCTGAAACTGGTTGCCTCAGCACACGATGTAAGCGATGGAGGCGTTTTTGCCAACCTGCTTGAAAGTGCCATGCCGCGCGGACTTGGCTTTTCAATCACCTCCAATGCTGCCATTCGGAAAGACTCCTGGCTTTTTGGCGAAGCGCAAAGCCGGGTAGTTGTTAGCGTGGCGACTGAACAAGCGGAAGCGTTTGAACGTTTACTTGGGGCCGAAAAGGTGGCGTTTGAAAAAATTGGCGAAGTAAAGGGCGCAAATGTGGTCATAGATAATTCGGACTGGGGCCTGGTAACTGACTGGCAACGAACTTATAATACAGTTTTAGAAGGAATAATGGCCGACTAAGGAACGTTTGAATAATAACTTTGAGCCAATTTAGATATGGTTTTACAAAAGTCTATCGCTCCACTTTTTTGCTTTCTTTTATTCTCTCAAACTATTTATGCCCAGTGGTCTGAAGAGATAGAAGAATACCTTTTGCAATCGGCTGCACTTCTGCCAATAAAATCAATCTCCGCTTACAGTAATGGCACCTTAAAACGAACCTATAATTTTGATTTTTACAAACGATATACAGGTTATGATGTTTATGATGCCCAAAATAAAGTCAATGCATCACGAATACGCAGTTATGATGAAAATGGCTACCTAATAGAAGAAACGGCGGTAGTACCCAATGGAGCTGAAGAGAAAATCTGCATTTATCGCTATGACTCACTGGGCAATCAAATCGCAAAAGAGGAATGCTCATCCGGCCGTTGTTTTCGATTCAAGACTGAATTCGATTCAGAGCGAAATCCCATTAAAGAATACATCGGTTTTCAGAACGATTCCACCTTTTGGCTGAAACGGGCCTTTTTATACGACCAAGGGAGATTGATAAAAACCGAACATTATGGAACTACAAGAAGAAAAGATTCAAAGGAAGTCTTTTTTTACAGTTCAATTTTGGAGTATTCTCCCTCTGGACAAAAAACATGTCTTTGGCTGGAAAAAGGAAGCACAAAAAAAATGAAGACAAAATGGGAATACGATAGATCTGGAAATCTTAGCGTACTTACCATTTTTTCAGTACATGAAGGCTCAACCAAACCTAATACCCCTTTGGGCTCAGGCACTATTTTAGACGACGGAATTGAAACCAAAACTGAATTTTTTTACGACAAAAAAGGTCGAATTTCGGCAACGGAGACCTCTATTAATGGCACAACCCCACATTTGGTCAAATATAAATACAACTAAATCTTTGAACATGAACAAGTTAAAATCTCTTTTTCTTCTGTTTCTCCCGGTTTTCGCGGTCATGATCGCCTGCGACAGCCAGGCAAACGGACATTCCATCAAAGGTACCATTTCAGGGGCATCCAACCTTCAGGTTTCGCTGGACCTGGCGCATTTTGACCGCTCCACCGTGAGCCTCGGTCGTGCCACCTGCGACGCGAACGGTGCTTTTGCCATCAAATTGGAAAAACCCTGGGATCAGGGACTTTACCGGCTAAAAATCGGCGCAAAACAACTCTACTTTATCCTTGATGGAAAGGAAACGATCGTTGAGATCACGGGCGATCTAAGCACCATCGACCGTATGGAGGTACAAGTCAAAGGCTCTGAAACATTAAACTGTTATGCTGGAATTATTAAAGAATTGATAGCGAACCAGTTGAAAAGCCCGGAGGAAGCCAAGGTTTATATCCAGCGCGGCTGTACTCCCCTGATGCAGGCTTTCCTGACCACACAACTGCTTGGCCAAAATGCTGCCCCGTTTGTTGCTGAATTTAAGGCACAGGAAAAAGCACTTAAAGCAGCTATGCCAGGCACCAAGTATGCCTCGGATTTTACTGCCATGATTGCCCGGCTCGAATCTCCACAGGCCCAGCAAGGAGGATCCGGCGAAGCCATCACTGTCGGTATGCCCGCTCCTGATATTAGTCTTCCAGACCCGAACGGAAAAGTTCGTTCCCTGTCCTCCTTGAAAGGCAAGGTAGTACTCCTCGATTTCTGGGCATCCTGGTGCGGCCCCTGCCGCAAGGCCAATCCGCATGTCGTGGAAGTTTATAACAAGTACAAAAGCAAAGGTTTTGACGTATTCAGTGTATCGCTTGACCGGGAGGATGGTAAACAAAAATGGATCGATGCTATAAAACAAGATGGTCTGGTTTGGGGCAATCATGTCAGCGACCTCAAGTTTTGGGACTCCGCTCCGGCAGGGGTATATGGCGTGCGCTCCATTCCTAAAACCTTCTTAATTGGCAAAGACGGCAAAATTGTAGCCGTCAACCCGCGCGACAATCTTGAAGCAGAATTGTTGAAAG
The DNA here is from genome assembly GCA_046160345.1 of Saprospiraceae bacterium. Lineage (GTDB taxonomy): Bacteria > Bacteroidota > Bacteroidia > Chitinophagales > Saprospiraceae > M3007. Next base: position 7,093 of record JBJXGO010000168.1, on the reverse strand, counting down.
TGCTTTAAGCAATGCAAAGACCTTCTCCGAAAAAACGCTTAATTGCCAGGCTGCTTATATTAGCAGCTTTGGCAATTATTGGGTGTTTTGTGTGGTATATCAAGCAGCCAAAACAAAACTTAAACCCCGAAGGGCCTTCTACTACTTCCGAACAAGGAACATCCCAAGTCCACGCTAATGTCCTTGAAGTCCTGCAATTTATTCGCCGAAATGGCCATGCCCCCGATGGTTTTGTAGGCGGACGGGAGTTTCAAAACAGGGAGAAACAACTTCCGGCAAAAGACTCCAAAAATAAACGGATCCGCTATTCCGAATGGGATGTGCACCCTAAAATTCAGGGACAAAACAGAGGGCCTGAGCGACTTGTTACAGGCTCCGACCACAGTGCCTATTTCACAAAAGACCACTATAAAACCTTTGTGAAAATTGAATAATATGGAACTTCGTGACTCCCTTCCTGACTTCCCGCCCGGTCTTTTTGTAGCCGAAATTGATGGCGCAAAAGCACGAACCTTTCGCGGTTTTTATCCGAGAATTTCCAAAGCCCTCCTCTTTCCTGATTATTTTGGAAATAACCTTGACGCCCTGCTCGATTGTCTTTGTTCTCTCGAAGTAATTGGGAGTCAGGATATTGTACTGCTAATTAGAAATGCCGAGTTGTTCCTATCCAAAGAAAAGGAAGCAAAAAAAACTGCGGCACTTCAAGTATTCCGCGATGCTGAAAAGTCCGAAAACCGATACGATGGAGTGAAATTCCGGGTAGTGGGTGTTCGTGGTAAAAAATGAGCCCTCCTTCTACATTGTTACATTGACCTGTAAATATCTAAATAACGTGAGTTTTGGATAGGTTTAGTTTGCCAATTCGCAAAAAGCCGCATAGCGGCGATATTATAGTTGCGTTAGCGTCGAAAGTTTTGGAACGGCGTAGCCGTGGCATTTTAATTGTTGGAATAATGTCACGGCTACGCCGTTCTACGACCTTACCGCCCTTTGGGCTACCATAATATCGCCGCTATGCGGCTTTTTATGGCAGTCAAGGCCCAATCCTATCCAAAACTCACGTTAAATACTTAAATGACTCCACGCACCCTCTCTGAAATCTGGATATACCCCGTTAAGTCAATGGGTGGCATTGCAATGCAAGAGGCTGTGCCAGAAAAGCGTGGCCTGCGCTATGACCGGCGTTGGATGCTGGTGGACAAGTCAGGTCGCTTTGTTTCACAGCGCGAAATACCGGACATGGCTTTATTGGGCACAGCCATTGAGTCAGCGTTTTTAAAGGTGTTTTGGAAGAAAAATCCTGATGAATGCATACTGGTTCCACTGGAGGCTGGCCAGATAGAAACTTCTAAAATATCAGTAGAAGTGTGGGGCGATCACTTTACAGCATGTGTTTTTCCAAAACACATAAATGATTGGTTTTCAAATAATTTAAGGCAAGATTTACGCCTGGTATTTATGACCGACGAGGATCGGCGGCCCGCCGATGAACGATACGCTCCGCCTGGTCATGAGGTCAGTTTTGCCGATGGTTTCCCTTATCTGATAATTGGACAAGCTTCGCTCGATGAGCTTAACCGCCGGCTGGAACAGGCGCTTCCTATGAATCGCTTCAGGCCCAATTTTGTTTTCACGGGTGGTAAAGCCTTTGAAGAAGACTCCTGGGGTCACTTCTTCATCAACAAGCAGCCGTTTTCAGGGGTCAAATCCTGCGCCCGATGTATCATCCCCAACACAGACCAGGATACTGCCATTCGCCTGGAGGAGCCTTTGAAAACCTTGGCTAGCTTTCGAAAAATGGATAATAGGATACTATTTGGGCAAAATGTGCTTTGGATGGGGGAGGGGGAATCCTTGGTGCGGGTAGGAGATCTGATTCAAGTTTAGGTCTTACCCTGCCAGGTAAAAATCTCGGGTCATCGCCCGGAATTCCGAACTATAGGCATCACCTGTTTTTCCCGCAAAAAGGCAGATCTCTTCGCGCTGAAATGCAATCGGGCTTCTTTCAAATTGAATCAACAAGCGTTCTACCGGCTTCCCAGCCCGACTGCGTATTTCGTTTATCCGTGTCCAATAAAGTCCGAGTGGTACGGCGAGTTCGCAGAGCTGACGGCCTTCACGCAAGGGCATGATCACACAAAACCGGCCAGTTGGACCAAGCAACCGACCCACACAGGCCAATAGATCGTGCGAAGAAAGCGTGGCTGAATGCCTTCCAAGCCTTCTCCTTGCGTCTGCTGAAATGGTTAATTCCGAAAAAAAAGGTGGGTTACTTACAATCAAATCAAATGCGCCCAAGTTTTGACAAACGGACTGCGCGGAGCCTTCCAAAACTTCAAGATGTTCTGCCCAGGGGCTTGCCGTAAAATTAGTTCTTGCAAGCGATGCAGATGGATGATGAATTTCAATGCCTTTCGCTTTCCAACTGCCGTTATCACAGTCGCCACCGCTCAAACAACGTTGTGCCAGCATAAGCGCTACCACACCTGTGCCCGTGCCAATATCCAAAATTCGGCGCGCTCCATGCACATCAGCCCAGGCGCCCAGCAAAACCGCATCAGTACCCACCGGATGTGCCGCGCCCGCTTGCGAAACACTAAATTTTTTGAAATGAAACGCTGAAAACGCCATGAGCACTAACAAATGTGAGGATATACTGGCCCGTTAATAGATCTGAAACTTGGAGACCTGAAAGCGTTGAGGGTTCCCGAACCGCTGAAAACACCACCTGCCCCAAAGAGTTTTTGAGCAGGAAAACACCCTCTGCTTCGGGCAATCCGCGAAGTTCCAGCCAATCGGATGTTGGGTTTGGAAATACTTTAAAGGATTGATTATGAACATTTTGAGTACCTGAAGGAAATTCAGCCCAGCGCTTTTCGAATTCTGCTTTATATAAAGCGGCCAATGCCGGATCGTGCAAGACAAGCGTGTTTTCGTCGTTGGTCGTCTCGGCTGCCGTGGACCAATTGTGGGAACCAGTTATAACCGTCGGATCAGAACTCAAATCGAAGGCATCTACCACCCCGTATTTATGATGGAACTCGCCTGTAAGATTATGGTGGCGTACATTCACCCCATTAGCGAGAAGCTGCGCATATTCTGCCCCGGAATCGTTGATGTTTTCCATAATGCCACGCACGGAGATGTTTGCATTGTGGATATCTACCAAGGCATCGCCCAACTCGTTTTTTGTGAATGAAAACGCGGCAAAAAGCGCCTCTGACTCTGCGCTTCTCAGCGCCGTTTCAATTCGGCTTGTAGTTTGATCGGATGGAGAAAAGTATGATTCTACCAAATGCCCTCCAATGATAAATTGATGGGGCGTGTTGTCGCGTTTGTTAAAGCCAAAACGGCTTTCCAATGGGTTAGGCAGCAAACCCTCAGTTCCCCACATTTCCTCAAACTCTATTTCGTAGGTTCGGGCAAGAGATTGATCCTGAATAAACAAGGTATTGTTGAAATCGGTAAAAATGTTTTGCCCGGTCCAGTTTAAAGAACCACCCATTACCCAGGACCGGTCGGTCAGATCGGCATCTATCACCAGGAATTTGTTGTGCATGAGCGCCACGCTGTTGCCATACAACACCGGGAAGGGCGGTGCCGGGTCAAGGGCACTATTGCTTGCACTCATGGCTGCAACATAACGGACTTGCACCCCTCGATCGTGGGCCGCTTTGAGCGCATTGGTGAGGTCGCTGCGATTGTTGTTGTACATCGCCACGTCAATAGTTTGCTGGGCGGCATTGATCCTTGCAATGGTTTCAGACAACACATCTGCAGCATTCTCCCCATCTGGCACATAGCCATTTGCAAACGTCGTGTCAATTCCTTTATTGAAAAAGGTCTTGATCTGTCCGGACGATAAAGATTGAGTTGCAAATGGAACTGGCTCAGACAGAATGGTTTGGCCACCCTGAACCGCTTCTATTTGTATCCAGTAGATGCTGCCGGGATCAAGGGTTGTGAAAAGATGGCAGTGGTGGGTACTTTGCCCAGATACAGGCACTTCAATATTTGGCATGGGACCAGTGCCTACACGAAGGATACAGTCTGAAGGCAAACTAGTTTCCCAGTCGATCCGAAAACCCGTAGTTGAAATATCAAATTGCCTCAGATTATTCGGGAAAAACAGGCAAGAAAATGGCTCAAAGGCGTCGGTAGAGCGGGGTAATAATTGAAAATCTTCGTATTTGGACAGTATGGCCTGCAACCTGACAGGGCCGGCAGGGATACTGCTACCTATGACCGGGTTGCCGATGCCAAGATAAATTTTTGCGGTCGACCCTTCCATATCTGAAAGGGCATAAGCACCTATATTGTTGAATGTGCCGCCTGCATTTTGAAAAGTAAGGCATTCAAATTCAACGAGTTGGCTTTGAAGATCATCTGCCATTATCGAAATCGAAATGGGTTTGGGTGCTGGCAAAGGGTTTCCTTTGGAAATGATGTTAAAACTGCTAATAGGCGTTATCTCCAGCAAACCGTGATAGGAAAACAGGATGCCCGACACCTCCAGGCTGTCGCCAGGATCAACGGCCCCATCGAATCCCGCCACCGAGCCCGTGCCCGGGTATGCCGCAATACCTGCTGTGCCGTCTTGCAGATACCTGATTTTTCCCAACTCAGAACCGTTTGTTACGATTCCACGCACCGTAACTTGAGTACCCAATGCCTGCATACGCGCCGTAGCGATGGATTGAGCAAAAAACGGGCTTTGATTAAATGTAAATACGGCAATTAATAGAAATAACCTATTGAAATTCATTGCTTTTATATGGAACAGGCAATTGGGGTTTGTACCGAGCGCAAAGTTCCTCATTTTTGCGGCATGAAAAAAATCAGTATGGAAAACCTGGGTAGGCTGTCAACTGCCGACTATAAAGACCGTCCCAAGTTCCCTCTTGTGCTCGTACTGGATAACGTGCGTTCCGGTCTCAATGTAGGCTCCATTTTTCGCACAGCTGATGCATTTGCGCTGGAAAAAATCCTGCTCTGTGGCATTACTGCCCAGCCACCTCACCGGGAGATACTAAAAACTGCTCTGGGAAGTACGGAATCTGTGGACTGGGAATACTACGCTGAAGCGACTGAAGCAATTCTTGCCCTGAAAAAAGAAGGCTACGAAATATTTGCTGTTGAACAGACGACGCAAAAGATATGGCTGCAGAATTTTTCAAGAATTGAAAACAAGCGCTATGCTTTTATATTAGGCAACGAGGTAGAAGGTGTTGACAATGAATTACTTAAACATTGTGACGGGGTGCTTGAAATACCTCAATTTGGCACCAAACATTCGTTGAATGTAGCTGTAGCAGCAGGGATCGTGTGCTGGGAATTTGTGCGATAACTTTATTTAAGTACCAGGACCTAATATTATTTAACCCATAACTCGCATTACTAATTTATAACTCCGCCAGACAAAAGCAGCGATATTGGAGACCAAGCACTCTAGGGGATATTCTAATTATTACAATTAAAAAATAATGAAAAACGCCTTCCTACTCCTTCTTCATTTGCTTTTTAGTACTGTTTTGCAAACATCTCATGCTCAAAGCGAGTCATCCAATATCCTGGATAAGAGTGTTGAATATCCAATAGAGAGCAACGATTCCGAGCACCCTTGCATTACTGTGCAGGAATATGAATTGCTCGAAAACCGCTGCAACAAGCAGGCTGCTTTATTAAATCTCAAACCTGACCACCAGGAAAACCTGTTGATAACGCCCTTAAACTGGCCGGTAAAAGCAGCCAACGGACTCAACGACTGCAATTTTTATGGTATCAGCGCTTATGTAGATCAAAATACGAACGCAGGGGTTGTTTCCGATTACAATTGCGGTACGAAAACCTACGACGGACATCGCGGAACAGATATCAGTATTTGGCCTTTTCCATTTTATAAAATGGACAACAATCATGTAGAGGTGATCGCAGCGGCTGCAGGCACCATCATTGATAAATTGGATGGCAATTTTGACAAAAACTGCGCAAGCAATAATATTCCGGCTAATTACCTCGTCATCCAGCATGCAGATGGCTCCAGGGCTATATATTTCCACCTGAAAAAAAACTCGCTGAGCTCCAAAGCAATCGGACAATCCGTCATTGCAGGTGAATATTTGGGCGTGGTGGGGAGTTCGGGTAATTCTTCCGGCCCGCACCTCCATTTTGAGGTCTGGAGCGGCAGTACTGTAGCAACGCGGATCGACCCTTTTTCCGGCCCTTGCAATACCTTAAATCCAACATCCTGGTGGGCTGCACAAAGACCTTATGCGAGTCACGAAATACTAAAAACTTCCGTGCATACCACGGATGCTGTGCTTCCAGCTTGTCCTGCAACCGAAACGCCCAACGAAACCAGCTGTTTTTCCCTTCCTTTCCAAGGTTCAGGATTACCGCCCAACGCTGCTAAATTTTATATTTTTATGCGGTATGAAACGGCAGGTATGACAAGCAATTTAAGCATTTTAAACCCGGATTCAAGCATTTTTAGTAACTGGACTCATGTTAGCACCAGCAGCTTTAATGCCAGTGTGAAATCCTGGACAAAAACCTTACCTACCGTTTCCGGAACCTATACCTTCCGATCAGATCTGAATGGCGTGATCTGCGACAAAACCTTTAATGTCGTTGCCGCCAGCATTACACCAGGCGGCCCAACCAATATTTGCCAGGGCAATTCGGTAACCCTCAACGCCAACGCAGCAAGTACCTATCTGTGGAGTACAGGCGCAACGACGCAAGCCATAAACATTTCAAATTCAGGGAATTATACGGTGACCGTCAGCAACGCAAACGCTTGTACCGCCAGTTCGAGCCCAACCCAGGTAACGGTGCTTGCCCTACCGCCTGCACCCCTTATCATACCGAGCGGACCGACCATTTTTTGTCAAGGAAATTCCGTGATGCTTAACTCCAGCGCAGCAAACACCTATTTATGGAGCACCGGAGCAACAACACAAATCATAAACGTTTCAAATTCAGGGAATTATACGGTGACCGTCAGCAACGCAAACGCTTGTACCGCCAGTTCGAGCCCAACCCAGGTAACGGTGCTTGCCCTACCGCCTACACCCCTTATCATACCGAGCGG
>JBJXGO010000167.1:0-4721 GCA_046160345.1 Saprospiraceae bacterium | reverse complement strand
GCCGGTACAGTCATTGTTCAAAAAAACCAAGTCCCGAAAAGCGAAAAAACAGGTCCGCTTTTTTTGCGGGTAGAACCTATGGGATCTGAATCAAAAGCAGAATTTAGGGGGTTTACTTCCTTTTTTGAGAAACCGGAAACCTTGTTCAAAGGCATTTTTGCAGAAAAACCAAGTTCAACAGTCGCACAAAGATTTAAGCCAAAGCCAAGCATGGCATCCGCTTTCCAATTATCCAATTCACTGGAACTCAGTTTGCTGGCACCATCTTCGGCGGTTTGATCAGCAAGTTTTAAAATGTAGCCTCCGGAATAATTTTGCTTGTCTGCTTTGGCTGAAAAGGTTCGTGTCAGAGCAAGACCACCGAAAATTTTCAATGGTTTGTTTACCTGCCAGAAGGTAGTAACCGGGATCTCCAGGCGATGTAGGCGATTCACCGGGATGAAAACGTTGCCAGAAAGTGAATCTGTGTAAAAGTTGTTACCTGCCACATTCATCACTTCTAATCCAGTAGACTCATCTACAAGCACAACATTGCCATCAACATTGGAGGTGTAGTGATCCGAAAGTACAGAAGCTACCGGGCGGTGTTTTTCCTGCGGGCTTTGGAGATTGTACAGTAGCCCGCTACGTAGCCCCCATTTCTTGGCAAATTTCCAATCCACGGCCAAACCAGTGGAGAGACCGTTGATCGTGCTGAATTGCTCCGTAGAAATGGCAGAGGTTACACCAAAGGCCCAGGTATTGTTCGAGCCTTTTTTGATTGGTTTTGACAAGTCTGCAATTGGGAATGTGGATGGCACATAGCTTGGTACTTGTTCTGAAACGAAAGCTTTAAGTTTAGTTCCAGGCAGATTTCCGATAGCTACGCTAGGGTTAAGTTCAAAATTTTTAAAAGACACCAGGTTTGACTTCGATTCTATTTCCTGCAAAATGCTGTCTTCCAAGGCTGCTGCTGCAGAATTGAATCTAGACGATTTATTCCCGCTATGGGCTATTAAGCCCTTTGCTGTACTGCTGCTGGTGCTCGTTGAAGGTTTGAATTCTGAAGAAGTCGCAGGCGCTTGCTGCTGATCAAAAGCAATGTTGCTGGAATGCTCAATGGCTGCTCGATTGCTAGCGATCGGTAATTCAGATTTGGCTTCAATATTTGGTGCGGGGTTGTTTTCACTCCCAAGCCATTGCCAGCTCCCATAACCCGCAAAGGGCAAGAGCAACAAGCCAATCCACCACCACACAAATCTGCGGCGACGCTTTTCCGGCATCTCGCGGTCAAGCAATTCTCGCATTGCCGCCCAACCTTTATCAGTAATTTTATTATCCATGTGTATTAAAAAATAATCAATGTGAATTCAGTACTGCTTCATTTCGAGGCAGCAAGGGCTGCCGGGAACTCTTTTTCAAGCAATGCCCTCAATTTTTGTCTTGCTGTACTGAGATGCCATTTGGAAGTCCCTTCACTCATTTGAAGGCTTTCTGCAATTTCAGCGTGACTGTATCCTTCAATAGCATACAATCTAAAAACCTCTTGAGAAGTAGGAGGTAAGGTTCGAACGGCTTTGAGAATATCTTCTTCGTAAAAGGACTCGTGGCCGCGCTCTGCCACACTTTGATCATGGTCTTCCAATACCAAAAAATGCAGATAACGTGCGTTTTCCCGGTAATAATCAGCCATGCAGTGGTAAACGAGTCGCCGCATCCAGCCTTCAAGACTGCCTTTGAAAGCGAAGGTGTGGATCTTCTTAAAAACTCGCAACATTCCATTATTTGCCACTTCGATAGCAGTGTCTTCATCTCGGGTGTATCGACGCACCATTCGGAGCATTTCCGGAAAAAAACGACGGTACAGTGCCTCCTGGGCACGGCGATCGTTGGCGGCACAGCCGTCTACGAGTTCTTGTTCCGTGTATTTTCTATTTCCGAAAAAAGCCATTGTCGTAGTAGATCAAATCAAAATGCCCAGTCCGAATTCAAAACGTTTTTGAAGAATTTTATCCACCCTTTGTCCGCCTCCCCACCAGTCCTGCCAATTGCGTGTTTTTCGTTGAAAACGTATTCCTCCATGAAATGTCAGGTTGTTCCCCAACCGATATCCTATTTGCCATTGCGTCATTAATCCACCACTCCAATCCTCTTCAAAACCGCCATCGAAATCATTTTCTTTTCCAGCAAAGCCCCAACCGAAACCGATGGCATAAAATGGAGAAATGTATTTCGGCGAAAGATAACCCCTTGCTTCCGCAAAAACAGGGTAGGTGCTAACATCATCGGTTTTGGGCGTTAAATTCTCGATTCCAGCGCCAATGCCGATACTCAGCAAACGATTAAATTTCCAGCCAGAACTGTGTTGCAATCCAAACCCAACGCCATTCTGACCCCATATTGCTGCTGCTCTCGTAGCATGATACCACCCGCTTTCACGGAAGGTATATGCACGCTGAGACATCGGGACCCTTTTATCGCCACGGCATTTTTGCTCAATCTTTTTGACGTTTTGGGAAGGTAAGCGCATTTGTCCACCGCTCCAACTGGCCATAATTAATTCCCCATCGTGTTGATACTCAATAATTTTCCCACGAAATACTGAACCGTTGGTTAGGTACACCACGTCGTTGCAGGTTTCCTTTTCTTGCGCAAAACCGGCTCTGGCGAGGATGAGCAGAACTAGAAGTGTGGTTATGTTTTTCATCTTTATTTTACCACAGCCAAATGACTGATTTGCTTTGGATTTGAGGGGTCGCTTACATCAAATTGGTAAAATCCGCCGTCGCCGATAAGCAAAAGATGGTCGTCGCTGAATGAGATCACATCATAGGCTTCTATGTTTTTGAGGTGCGACATTTCTTTTAATTTCAGCGGGTCGGATTTGTCAAAAATTTTCAAGCCATCGTCACAAAGGAACAAGTGTTCGTTGGTAACAGAAAGGCCAAAGGGGCGCTTCATAGGATATGTCTTTAGCAACGACGTAGCAGGTAAATACGAAATGCCGATTACATCGAGCTGATTAATATCGCCGTTGCAAGTTGTGCCGCCATGGATTGTAACATAGGCATACTTGTCGTCGCATACCACTGGGTCGCAGCCTGTTGCGTGTGAAAAACTGCTTTCCATCACGGGTTTTGAAGGGTTGGAATTATTGAAGATGAAAACACCCGTTTGTGAACCCAGGAAAAGTTTGTCTTTCCAGGGGAAAATAGTTTCGATGTTCCAACCTGCATAAACAGAATCGATGCGTTGGGCACAAGAAGAAGTAACTGACCAAGTGCGGAGCATAGATTGATCTACGGTGTATAGATAATCTCCAAAAATTCCAAACCTGGCATAGGAACCAGCAACTCCGGCTCCTGCCAGAATGCCAGAACTGCCCGAACTGCTGGAACTTGAAACATCAGAAGCCAAGTCTATGAAAACCGAATTTTCTCTCATGAACCAATTACTGCGCTCCTCACAGGAAACTTTTTCAGTCACATCGGTTTGTTTATAATCCACAATAAAACCGTGGTATGGGTCAAATCCAAAAAGTGGGAAGGCGTTTTCGGAACGGCACACCACTTGTGGATTTTGGAGATCGCTGAGGTCAATGGTCAGCAAGTCAATATATTGATCGGCATAAAGTAATTGTCCACGAATGGCGATGTCAACATTACCCGGAATACTCCAGAACGCAATTTTTTGGGGATTTGATGGGTCGCTGTTATCTACCACATGTATCCCTTCTTGCTTTTCATTGATAAAAAGGAATTTGTCTTTGGCGTAAATTTTTCCAGGGTTACGCATTTCACGCGGACCCTGAGCTATGATTCCTACCCGGCACTCTGCAAGGGTTTTGTAAATTGGATCAAATCGGACAAATGTTCGGGAGGAAGTACATTCGTCGCGGAGACAAGCACTCAAAATGGTAGCGGCGAGTATGCCGAAAAATGCGAGGGAAAGTAAATTTTTGTGTTTCATTGCGAATAGGTTGCGTGTGAAAAATGATCAATCCTTGTATTGCCTTCATCTAATCGTCATCCGGGATTTCCTTGCTAGACAGGCGGTTCATCGAAAAAGGTTGGGACATGTGTCTGTAAACATCAAATCTTTCGCCTCAATCAAACAGCATTTTATGACAATTTTGGATCAACCCCAGTACCAAGGCCCCATGGTTTATGCCACTTTTGGCGAAAGGCTTGCAGCACGCTTGATCGATGCGATGATTCTGATCATCCCTTCTGTGTTTGGTCCTTTCATTCTACCCTGGCTTTATTTTGCCTTACAGGAAGGAGGCTCCAGTGGTGCAACCGTGGGCAAACGTGCCATGGGCATTCGGGTGGTTAGTGAAAATGGACAGCCTATTGGGTTTGGCACAGCCACAGGGCGGTTTTTCGGCCATTTTCTCAACCTTTTTACGCTTTGCATTGGCTATCTTCTGATGCTTGTTAATGCCCGAAATCAATGTTTGCACGATGTAATAACCAGCACTCTAGTAATTAAGGATAACGGCGCTGTTCGCCAGCAAATACCTACATCAACGACATCCAATCAAAAACAAAAGCGCAGTTGGGCCAATAAAGTGAGTGACTCCGAAGCACACTTTGTAGAGATAAATACAGAAGGAGGCCGCCATTGGCATCGCACGCCAACAGGTGAACAAGTCAGTAACTTTACCTTGTGGCAATTGACGGATGGGCTGGTTAATTTTTCGACAGAATTTGGTCCAGAAGCCATTCAGGAGATGAAGCAAT
>JBJXGO010000166.1:0-43419 GCA_046160345.1 Saprospiraceae bacterium | reverse complement strand
AACAAAGGACGGTGGCTATTTTGGAATCTGAAGAAAAAAAAGCAGGGATTTTCCACCAAAAGCGGAAAATCCCCGAATTTAATTCCATACAATGCGGCTTAGAGCCATCAGGCGGCTTAATTCACTTTCACCACCTTCAATGGTTTTGACACCTGGCCATCTTGCTCGATGCGGGCAAAGTAAACGCCATTGGGCAGTCCTTCACCGATGCTGATTTGACCTGAGCTAGCTTCCAGTTGGAAGTTTTGGACTGGACGTCCTGCGAGGTCAAAAACCTTCAACAGGCTGTTTTTTCCTACATTTTGATAGCTCAGCAAGGTGTTGTGATTGAAAGGATTGGGCATGGCAATAAGGGAGGATGTCGCGAATAAGTCTTCTGTGCCAACCGTTACACCCGTCACCCTGAATCGATCCAATGCGGCCTCGTAGGTATCCAATATCATTCCAGTCGGGTTGTCGAAACAAACCACCCGTAGCTGCATGGTATTGGTGACAGGTAAAAAGTCGGTCGCGTCAACCTGCATGAATTGCCAGGCAAAATTATCGCCTTTGCGCTGCCAGATGAGTTTTTCCTCGATTCCATTGCTGAGATAGATTTTGATGGAATCAAGAAACTCCTGGTTGAAAGTAGCGCTTACGAACCAAACCTGGGCTGTAATGCGTGGGTCGGGGTAGTTGCTCAAATCCATCATAGGAGAGGTGAGAATACTAGTCCCATCTTCGACGTCGTCCGCATCTATTTCGCTGGAACCGTTGCCGGTCACATAGCAGGAATAGCCAATGTCGGCAATGAAGTCAGCATTGGGCGCAACCAAAATTCCAACATCCACGCCAAGCGGTGCATCCGTTCGTTCCCAAATACCTGTCAAAGAGCTGCCACTCTTGCTCCAACCATAGTCAAACACAAAGTCGTCCTGATAGCCCTTGTCCAAAGCCATGATCAGCTGATTGGAAGCATTTATATCCTGGTTGACTACCCTGTAGCGATATCCCCATATTCCGGCTACGATATCATACTTCCCTTCAACTATATTGGAGAGGGCAAACTGTCCATTTGCATCGGCGATGGTATAGAAGCTGGTATCGGCTGATAAAATGGCTACCTGAGCATTTGGAATAGGGGATCCGTTGTTGCTGGTAACCACCGATCCGGAAATGGTATAACTGGGTACAGGCGTTAAGGATATGTTGACCGTCGTGACTTCTCCTTTAAGCAAATCAACAGGAACAGTGGTGGAGTAATAACCAAATTTTGAGACCAGCAACTGGGCCATCCCTTCCTGTGCCTGACCGGTATTATACAAACCATCTGGGCCGGTCGTTTTGGTCGAGGTGGTATTGCCAAGGATCTGAACCTGTGCTCCCGAAATGGCTTGTCCATTGGAAGCGTCGGTTATTTTCCCTTCCAGATAACAGGCACGCTGATAACTTGGCGTAAGCACCCAAAGTTCAGCGGGGTTGATGTTGCCAGCCACGAAATTTCCGGATGGCAAATAAGGATATACACCCCAACAACCATCAAAGCCGCCACCAGATCCCTGCGGGTAGGTATCGTATTTGCCAGTTTCTACCAGACTGTTGGGTTTGGTTACATCCACAATGTTCAATCCTTCTGTGTACCAGGCAGTTATGGCATAATTGCCCAGAACATGTGTATTGTGTACGATGCTTCCAGAGCCTGGCCCGGTCTGCATTTTATCCAGAAACTTGATATCATCCGGGTTGCTCACATCGTAGGCAGCCAGATAGGAATTGGCTGTTTCATCCGTGGTGAAAAGCGTTTTGCGATCTTCAGAAAGCCAGGTATTGTGGGTGAAGTGATTGGGGGTGCTTTGGGTGTTGAGCACCAGGGGGGCCGTTTTGTCACTCATATCCACTACGGAGAAAATGCCGAAATTGATATGTCCGGCATAAAGGGTGTCGTTGTCAACATACCCGTCGTGAATGTACCCAAGTTGGTCAAATTTGCCTACATAAGTTGGGTTCCAGGGGTCAGTGTTCAAATCCAGTACGACCGCCCCTCCATTGAACAAATTGCTCCCATAGGCATATAGAAAACCTTTCGTCAAATCAATATGCAGTGCGTGTATGGTGTTGATTTGGTTGGCAATTGCTCCATCCCCTAAGTAAAACTTGTTTGGTACGTTGGCAGAAGGCAGTGCGCTTAGGTCCACAATTTGTACACCTTGCCCGCCTTCAGACACCACATAAGCGTAGTGGGAATAGGTTTTGATCTCTTTCCAAAAATTGTCGGGGCCAGGCAATTGCACGATTTGAACGGGCACATCAGGATCTGTTACATCAACAATGATCAGTCCCTTAGAAGCCCCAACCAAGGCATACTCCTTTCCATCCGGAGAAGCCCAGCCACTCATATTGGCCACGGTTTGGCCGGGAAAAGAGAGTTTGGAGCGGAAAGTGATATTTTGATTTTGGGCAAATCCCAGTGTAGAAATAGCAAGCCCTAACAAAAGGCTTGAAAATTGTTTTTGTAGTTTCATTAGCAAAATCTTGTGTTGAAAAGGTGAGAGAAAATTCTTGTGCTGAATTTTTATTCTTGTTAATAGACAGCAAATAAAAGCTCATGGTGGCAGCATTAGTACTTTCTTTTCGACCAATTGCTTAAACAAGAAGAAGGATTGAGCATTTCACAAAAAAACGAGGCGGCGATTTCAAATCACGGCCTCGTTTTTTTAAATATTTGAGCGCCTTTGTTAGCGCTTCCTCAGTATTGCCGCCGAAACCAGCGAAACCAATAAGCCAACCGGGAAGGGCTCCAGAAAAGTCAGGCCAAACCTTGTTAGTGGGTTTTTATACATTTCTTTGAACTGCATCATTTCTTTTGTCTTTTGTTCAATTTCCATCGAAGAGGCGCCAGATTCTTGCATTTTTGTCAAGGTATCCTGGATGTACTTGTCCATAAAATCGGGCATTATGGTCTCATACACCACCATCCAGGCCAGCACATAGCACACACAGGAAATAATGGCAATTAACAGGCCGATCTGGAGGCCTTTGCCGAAGCTTAAAACGCCCCCATTTACCTGCTCCCGATAAGAACGTACGCCGAAATAAACGAAGAGCATACAGAGTAAAATGCCTGCGTAGCCAAAATAGGCGCCATATTCAAAGTCAGGATTTGATCTGTAATAGAGGCCGGTGCTTATCATTAACAAGGCAGCACAAGCACCGGAGTAAAGGCCATAACGTAGAATTGTTTGTTTCATAAAAAAGAAATTTTTGTGTGAAAAACTACTGCAAACCAAGGTGAAACTACTGTTTCGGGGCTCACACTTTTGGGTGATTTCCGCGATCGGGTTAAAAATCACCCAAAAGGGCGAGGCATCAAACAATCAATCCGAGGGCTTTGGCTTTTTGGATGGCCTGCGTCCGGCGTTGGGCGCCAAGTTTGGAAAACACATTTGAGCCGTGTGTTTTTACGGTATTCAGGGAGACATAAAGTTTTTCGGCGATCTCCTGGTTGCTAAGTCCCTGGGCCATTTGTTCCAGCACCTCCAATTCGCGGGGGGTAATGCCAAGGTGTTTCAGTACTTCCTCTTTTGGGCGGAATTCGGTGCTGAAGTTGGCCTCTGCAGATTTTGGCGTACGGGTCAATTTTTTTCCTGCCCAAATTCCTAATACCGCAAATAAAAGAGCTACCAGTCCAGTGTACCACTGCTCCGAGTTGCTTAAAGTGAGCATGCGGTATTGGGAAAACTGGAGTGCAGCCAATAAAAGCCCCAAGCTTATTCCGTAGAGCAAAACATTGGCCCACCAAAAATTTGAGCGATTAGAAAACATGGTGCAAAAATGAGAAAAGTCATCCCGAAAAATGGAATGACTTTTCCGGGCGCAAAGTACTCGCCCAATTTCATAGTACTAAATATCCTGGAATTCATTTTTTAAGGCTTCAGCACTACCAATCGCTTCGTACCTACTGAAACGTTGTTTTTATCCACAAGACTGTAGATATAGGTTCCTTTTTTGAAATCATCCAGGTCAACACGGAATGAGGTCGTGCCAGACAGCGTATAGTTTTTCTTCCACACGCATTTACCGATGATATTGAAGATCTTAAGCGTATAGTCGCCGGGGGTGAGGTTCACGCAGTCAAAGCGTACCCATTCTACGGCAGGGTTGGGAAAGGCTTGAATGCTGCCGGAAAAAGCAGAGACAGGCTCGATGGCTGGAACCGTGGCATTGAATTTAAACCGAATAGATTCCACCGCTGATTGTTCGTTGTTCATGGTTGCTATGGCGATCTCCTCTTTTTCTATATCGTTATAAAAACGAAATGAAACAGTGGTGTCCGTGCCGAGAAAGTTGCCTAAACCGCCGCCACCGCCGCCGCCGCCAATAATGGTGCTCAAAGGAACCCATTGACCAAAACCGGGGAAAAGCACCACGTATAAATCAATCCCTGTTGTGGTGTATTCTGTGCGTTTTTGGCGCAACACAGGGTAAGTGCCGCCAGGGATGGTAACTGTTCCTGAACCATCCACGGTTTCGATCCGATTGGTTTCAACATTTACCCGCATAGAATCAATGTTAACTGGCAGGTTGGAGAAAATGCTATCTAACGGCGGTTGGTCTGTAGGAAAGGTCAGTAATAAAGAGGTTTCAGGATTTTTGATATCAAACACATTCATGGGAGCGTAACGTTCCACCATTGGAGGTGCGAACTTTGCTACTACATTCAGGCCCAGGCCTGAAGGGTCGCCTCCGGCATAGCCCATTGCTTCAAATGTAGTGTTGGTCACGTTGAAATAAGTCTCCCCCTGACCTGTAATAACGAGGTCGGAACCAGGAAATTGAGCCACCTGGCTTCCTGCGCTTGCCGGCCGATAGACCACTGAAAGCGTATCTTCTTTTTGAAGGGTGCTAAAATCCCAAATTTGATTGAATCCGGGAGGGGTAGCGGGATTAATACCAATGGGTAGCTCATCGATTGCATAAACCAGCGAATCGCCAGCAGCAGGGAAAGTGGCATTGGTGACGGTGATTTGGGCCGAAGCCAAAGTGCAGAGGGCGGAGAGGACAGGAGCAAGTAGCATTCTTTTCATCGGACGTTAGATGTTGAAAAACAGGTTGTGAGAGATGGGCGGAGAGGGCCGCTTGTTAAATTTGGTTATGATTAAAAGCAGGCTTCAAAGGTACGCCTCTTTTTTGGGAAAAAAAGACTAGCAGAGGAATTGCTGCAAGAATGACAAAAGAAACCCATTTGTTTGTTTGCGGATCGTCAAACAGATACATTGTAATCCAAATTGGTTGTGCTGAAAAAAAAATTTCATAAAAAAAGTGTCTGATTTTGAATAATTTTTTCAACAAATTGAGATTGTGAAATCTTTAAAACATTACTTTTTTGTTAAAAATCATTTAAAATATTTAGTTATTTTGAACAAAACAATGTTTTTTAGGATTATATACGAATATTTGTTTTCAACAAACATTAAAATATGTCTTTGCTGGAGGACAGTGACCTCCGCACTTTTGTACTGTCAATAAGCAATAACGAAAGTGACAGAGAAAGAGCGAGACAAATATTGACAACCTGATTTGAAACTTTTCATGAGATTATATACGGGAAATCCGAACGCGGCGCAAACGAGCGCCGCGTTTTTTTTGTGCCTATTTGAATGCCACCGCTATGCGGTTTCGTTAATTTTTATAGGTTGAACTGTCAAAATATCGGCGCAATATGCCTGTGAGTATTCAAAATCTATCGAATTAAAATGCAGATAATCAATACATTATCATAAATTAGATTAAAAAAAGCCTTAAATTTACCGGGTGACGAACCCTTGTTTGCTGTCCTGGCCAGTACCCAAAAATGCCCGCACCTTTGTATCATCAATCAGAGAGAATAGCACAGCAACGAACGGAACATGATTGATCACTGATTCGCAGATTTTCATGAGATTATACAAGGGAAACCGGTCCCGGGGCAAACGAGCACCGGGGCCTTTTTCTTTTTATTTTTGGGGGGCATGTGCATAAAAGAAAACCTGCTGGAGAAAAAGTCAATTGAAAAGTCAAGGACTTGTATTATTGTTGCGTTTGTATTTTGAATCTGACGCAGCACTAAATCTGCGCTGTTTAAACACTCCTTGATGCAATCGAGCAATTTTTTTACGCTGACCCTTCTTTTTTTCTGTTTCACGACCACGGCTCAAGTTCGGGTTCAAAACCTGCGTATTGAAAACTTGACCAATCCCATTGGCTTGGATGTCGCACAACCTCGTTTCGGGTGGCAACTTTCCGGGGAACGCCGAATGCTATTGCAAACCGCTTATGAAATTCGCGTTGCTTCCAATCCGGGAGACTTAAGCAGGGGCAAAAAACTATCGTGGACTTCTGGCCGAATTCAGTCCGATGCCTCAATATGGGTGCCCTACGAAGGCCCTGCGATGGTATCCGGTAAAAAATACTGGTGGCAAGTGCGGGTTTGGGATAGTACCGGAAGCGTGTCAGCCTGGAGCGAACCGAACTTTTGGCAAATGGGATTGTTGGCCCCGAGCGACTGGATAGCACAATGGATCTCAGTCGCCGAACCGGAGAGCGCCGAACAGCCCAGTCCCATGTTTCGCAAGGAATTTGCTACAAAGAAAAAAATCTCCTCGGCTACGGCTTACATAACCGCACATGGGCTGTATGAAGCTGAAATAAACGGTCAACGAGTCGGTAATGATTACCTCACACCCGGCTGGACCATGTATCATAAAAGGCTTCAGTACCAAGCTTACGATGTGACAAGTTTGCTTAATAATGGCACAAACGCTATCGGGGCTACCCTCGGCAACGGTTGGTGGCGCGGCTATATCGGTTGGGCAAATGTCAATGGCTTTTATGGCAAGGATATCTCCCTCCTTTTTCAATTGGAACTAGAATACGCAGACGGTAGTCGGGAAACAATCGGTTCGGATGGCAGCTGGAAGTATTCAACCGATGGCCCAATTCGCAATTCAGAGATCTACCATGGGGAAACGTATGATGCTCGTTTTGAGCAACTTGGATGGTCGTCGCCAGGGTTCAAGGATACGAAATGGACACTTGTATCGGTGAAAGATTTTTCAAAAGAAAACCTCATTGGCACCTATAATGAGCCTATTCGGAAGCAGGAAACTTTCAAGCCCATTAAAATTTTCCGCACGCCTAAAGGTGAGTTGGTAGCTGATTTCGGACAAAATCTGGTCGGCTGGGTTGAGTTGAATGCAAAGGGTAAAAGTGGCGATCGTGTAGTACTTCAATTTGCTGAAGTGTTGGATAAACATGGAAATTTTTACACGGATAACTTGCGTGATGCACGCTGCACAGATATTTGGATAATCAATAGCGAGCGGTTAACTAACTTTGGAACCCCGCTTAAATCTGATGACCATAAATTTGAGCCACACTTCACTTTTCATGGCTTCCGCTATGCCAAGATCGAGGGATTTCCCGGCGAAATGAAGACCGAAAATATTACTGCCGTTGCCCTTTACTCGGATATGCGTCCGGCAGGAAATTTCAGCAGTTCTAACCCCCTGATCAACCAGTTGCAGCATAACATTCAATGGGGCCAACGCGGCAATTTTTTTGACGTGCCTACAGATTGCCCTCAGCGTGATGAGCGCATGGGCTGGACAGGCGACGCTCAGGCTTTTAGTCGGACTGCCACCTTCAACTTTGATGTGCACAACTTTTTTACCAAGTGGCTCAAGGATATGGCCGCCGACCAGCAGCCCGATGGCATGGTGCCCTGGGTGATACCTAATGTGTTGCGTCCAAGAAACGGCGCATCTGCCGGCTGGGCCGATGCGGCGACCATTATCCCCTGGAACATGTGGCTCGCTTATGGAGATCGCAGGATCCTTGAAGACCAGTACCCGAGCATGAAAGCCTGGGTCGAGTATATGCGTGCCCAAAGCAAAAACGATCTTTGGAACACAGGGGCTCATTTTGGCGACTGGTTGTTTTACAGCAAAGACGACGACAGGGATGGACGTTCTGCTATTACGGACAAATACCTGATCGCACAGTGTTATTATGCCCATTCCACCCAAATATTGGTCAATGTGGCACAAATTTTAGATAAAACAGATGAGGTGGTAACGTATTCCGAACTGTTGAAAAAAGTCAAAACAGCCTACCTGAACGAATATGTCACACCTAATGGTCGGCCGCTTTCGCCAACGCAAACGGCTTATGTGCTAGCTTTACAATTTGATATGTTGCCCGAAAACCAACGGGAACAGGCCGCTAAAAACCTGGCTGAAAACATAAAAAGTTACGGCAATCACCTGACTACAGGTTTCCTCGGAACCCCCCACTTATGTCATGTGCTCACCCGATTCGGCTATAATGACCTGGCTTACACTTTGTTGAACCAAAAAACATACCCATCCTGGTTATATCCGGTCACGATGGGTGCAACCACCATTTGGGAACGCTGGGATGGCATCAAGCCCGACAGCAGTTTTCAAGCGGTCACGATGAACTCCTTCAACCATTATGCTTATGGCGCCATTGGAGATTGGATGTATCGTGTAATGGCAGGGCTGGATACGGAAACCAATGCTCCTGGCTACAAAGCCATAAGGATTCAACCACACCCTGGAGGCGGATTTACCGAGGCTGCTGCTACCCTGCAAACCTTGTATGGCCAGGTTTCCAGTCGCTGGCGGCAGGAGGGCAATGGCCTGACAATCAACGTGGAAATTCCGGGGAATACCACGGCTACGATCTTATTGCCAGCATCGGATGCCAGCCTCGTAAAGGAAGGAGGAAAACCTTTGACAGACCTGCCGGAAATTAAAGTGGTGGGTGCGGAGAACGGCTATATCGTGCTAAAAGCAGGGTCTGGAAAATATCATTTTACGGTATCAGCCAGCGAAAATTAGTATTCAAACCCCTGAACCAAAACATCACATTGACCAGATTCCACTATGCAAGTCTTACTCGGCATCATTTTCCATTTCATAGGCGGCTTTGCTTCCGGTAGTTTTTATGTTCCATTTCGAAAGGTACAAGGCTGGTCCTGGGAAAGTGCCTGGATAGTGGGTGGCTTCTTCTCCTGGTTGATTGTACCTTTTCTCGCCGCATTCCTGACAGTACCTGATTTTATGGGCATTATTTACAGGACGGATACGGCTACCTTGTTTTGGACCTATTTTTTCGGCTTGCTTTGGGGTATTGGCGGCTTGACGTTCGGCTTGGCCATGCGGTATTTAGGCATGAGCCTCGGTATGAGCGTGGCATTGGGGTATTGCTCGGCATTCGGCGCATTGGTACCCTCGGTATATTATGGAATGAACCCAAGCCCTGGCAAACTGGGCATTGGCGAAATGCTCACGAACTCAGGTGGGCAAATTATTATTTTAGGGGTGCTTGTTTGCCTTGCGGGCATTGCGATCTGCGGTCGGGCAGGAATGTTAAAAGAACGCGAACTGGATGATGCAGCAAAAAAAGAAGGTGTGGCGGAGTTTGATTTGACCAAGGGTATCCTGGTGGCAACTGTTTCGGGCATCCTTTCAGCCTGTTTCAATTTTGGCATCGAGGCGGGGAAGAGCATGGCACCCGTAGCCATTGAACACGGGGCAAACCCGCTGTTTCAAAACAACGTGATATTTGTTGTTTTGCTGTGGGGAGGTTTGACCACTAATTTTGTATGGTGTATGATCCTGAATTTTCGGAATAGATCATTTGACAACTACCTCGATTCAAAAACTCCCTTGTTTTCTAATTACAGTTGGGCGGCACTGGCTGGTACTACCTGGTTTTTGCAGTTTTTCTTCTACGGCATGGGCGAATCAAAAATGGGCAACGGCGCCTCTTCTTGGATTCTGCACATGGCCTTTATTATCCTGGTTTCAAGCGCCTGGGGTTTGTTTTTAAAAGAATGGAAGGGAGTGAGTCGACGCACTTTTACTACTATATTAGTGGGCATCGGGGTTATCTTGTTATCGGTGATGTTGGTAGGGTGGGGGAATGCGAAAATGTGATTTTGGAAGGGGGTGGGCCCATCCCTTCCCAAACCCTAAAAATCTACCTAAATCTACACCGCAGATGATATCCAACAAAACCTTTAATCACGTTACCTATCTCTGGGACGAACAAAAAGCAGCCGGATACGAAGGCGATGAAGTAGCCCTGCTTGTTTACCGCTCCAATTTGCTGGGTGCCGATCTTCGCCTCACCAACTATGGTGGTGGAAACACCTCCTGCAAGACCCATGCTAAAGACCCGCTTACGGGAGATCAGGTGGAAGTGATGTGGGTAAAAGGCTCCGGTGGCGACCTTGGCACGATGAAGCGCAATGGATTGGCCGCGCTTTATTTGGAGCGATTGCGCAATCTGAAAAAAGTGTATCGAGGCCTCGAACACGAGGACGAGATGGTGGAACTTTTTAACCATTGTATCTACGATCTCAGCTCTAAAGCGCCTTCTATTGACACGCCACTACACGCCTTTTTGCCGTTCAAACACATTGATCACTTACACCCCGATGCGGCCATCGCAATTGCGGCTGCAAAAGATGGGGAGCGTATTACCAGGGATTTGTTTAAGGGGAAAATAGGTTGGGTAGGCTGGCAACGCCCAGGTTTTGATTTGGGCTTGCAATTGTCAGAATGTGTAAAAGAAAATGAAAAAAAAGGCATCGCTTTGCGGGGCATCATGCTGGGATTGCATGGGCTTTTTACCTGGGGGAACACCGCGTATGAAAGTTATGTCAATAGCTTGGAAGTCATTGAGTTGTGCGCAGATTATTTGGCGAAACACGAAGGAAAAAATCTCGCGGTATTTGGCGGTGTTAAACACCTTTTCGAAAGTTCCCAAAAACAAGCTGCTGCGCTTGCCCCAATTTTACGCGGTTTCTGTTCCAGCCAAACCCTTATGGTCGGCCATTTTTCTGATGACGACCGAGTACTTCAGTTTATCAATTCAAATGATCTGGAAAGGCTTGCCCCAATGGGTACGTCTTGCCCCGATCATTTTCTGCGAACTAAGATCAGTCCGCTTGTACTTGAGTTGAAACCGGATGCTGATCTGACCGACATCGAAAAGATCAAAGGGCTTTTAAGCCCAGCTTTTGAAGTCTATAGAAAAATGTATGCTGATTATTATGAAACTTGCAGGCGAACGAACAGCCCGGCTATGCGAGACCCAAATCCAGTGGTCATCCTTTGGCCGGGAATAGGCATGTTTACTTTTGCCAAAGACAAACAAACAGCTAGAGTTGCAGCCGAATTTTATACAAATGCCATCAATGTGATGCGTGGCGCTGAAGCCATTTCAAGTTATACTGCGTTGCCACGCCAGGAGGCATTTGACATAGAATATTGGTTGTTGGAAGAGGCAAAACTTCAGCGAATGCCGAAACCAAAACCCTTGAGCGGGCGGGTAGCCTTGATAACCGGATCGGCGGGCGGGATTGGCAAAGCCATTGCCCGAAAATTTGCAGCCGAAGGCGCATGTATAGTTCTGAACGACATCAACCCTGAACGCCTGGAGGAGGCTAAAGCAGAATTATTGAAGGATTTTGGAAAGGATTCAACCGCGGCGACCATGCTAAATGTGACTGACTATCAATCTGTTGAGGAGGCTTTTGAAACTGCATGCCTTGCCTTTGGTGGAGTGGACATAGTGGTGAACAACGCGGGAATCAGCGTCTCTCAACCTTTGACAGAACACAGTGAAGCCAATTGGGACATGCTCTATGATACTCTGGTGAAAGGCCAATTCCTGGTTAGTCAGGCAGGGGTTAAATTGATGCGCAGACAAGGCTTCGGGGGGGATATTGTGAATATCGTCTCAAAAAACGCGGTGGTGGCTGGCCCGAACAATTCGGGCTATGGTTCGGCCAAAGCTGCCCAGGCACACCTGACCCGCTTGCTTGCCGCTGAACTAGGCCCCGACCGTATTCGTGTAAATGCTGTAAATCCTGATGCGGTAATTGAAGGTTCAAATATCTGGTTGGGTGGCTGGGCGGAAGGCCGTGCCAAAGCATACGGCATTAGTGTAGAGGAATTGCCTGCTTTTTATGCCCAAAGAACTTTGTTGAACGAAATTATTTTGCCTGAAGATGTCGCTAATGCTTGCTTTGCCTTCGTAAGCGGACTTTTGAACAAATCAACCGGAAATGCACTGAATGTAGATGGCGGAGTGGCGATGGGTTTTTTGAGGTAGTACCCCGGAACTCCGTTCCGGGAGTCGAGTAGCACCTCGGAACGGAGTTCCAAGGTTTAATTTTTATCATATCAACCATCCCGGAACGGAGTTCCGGGCTACTAAAATGCCACGCATCGCCTTCAAAATGCAACTCCATCCCGGCCAGATCGAGGAGTACAAACGTCGCCACGACCAGATTTGGCCAGAACTCTCCAAGCTGCTCCATGAAACAGGGGTTCGCGAGTATTCCATCTTTTTGGAGCAAGAAACGCTTGAACTGTTTGCAGTTTTGGATATTGAAAATCCAAAAAATTTGGATACGCTTCCCAGTCACCCGATCATGCAACGATGGTGGGCATACATGGCTGATATTATGGTTACAAACCCTGACCATTCGCCAGTTAGTGTATCCTTGAGTGAAGTTTTTTACCTTAAATAACCCCAGTCCAGCAGACTATGAACATAACTGACCAAATTCTGGAATTCAACCAGAAAAACCTCGCAGCGCACGAGTTTCATTTTCAGCACCTTGCTGAAGTGTTAACCCAAAAAGGTCTTGATATTCAAGAAATTATTGAAAAAATAAACGCCTTTCAAATCGCCATTCCTTCCTGGGCACTAGGTACAGGCGGCACACGTTTTGGCCGATTTCCAGGTGGTGGTGAGCCGCGTAATTTGGAAGAAAAAATCGAGGATGTCGGTTTGTTGAATCAATTAACCCGCTCTTCCAACGCTATATCGCTCCACATACCCTGGGATATTCCGAGCGACCCGGAGGCCTTGAAAAAATTATTGGATAGGAATGGCTTGAAAATTGATTCCGTCAATTCCAACACCTTTCAGGATCAACCAGGCCAGCCGCATTCCTATAAATTTGGTTCGCTTTGCAATACCGATGCTGCAGTGCGGCAACAGGCTGTGGAGCACAATATCGCTTGCATTGAGCATGGGAAGGCATTGGGTTCAAAGGTCCTGACCATATGGTTGGCTGATGGCTCCAATTTTCCTGGCCAGCAACATTTCCGCCGGGCTTTCCAACGCACAGCAGATGCCCTTGCCATGATTTACAAGGCCATGCCTGAGGACTGGACAATGCTTATCGAGTACAAACCGTATGAACCCAATTTTTATTCGATGGTTATCCCTGATTGGGGCTCTTCTTATTCGCTTTGTCAACAGCTCGGTAAAAACGCCCAGGTACTCGTGGATTTGGGGCACCATTTGCCCAATACGAATATTGAGCAAATTGTAGCCCGGCTCATGCACTTTGGGCGTCTCGGCGGCTTTCATTTCAATGGTTCGATGTACGGCGATGACGACCTCACCACAGGAAGCATCAAACCTTATCAATTCTTTTTGATTTTTAACGAACTGGTAGATGCAATGAACGACCCAACGGTGAAAAATCCAGCGCTTGCCTGGATGATCGATGCCAGCCACAACGTTAAAGACCCGCTCGAAGACTTGCTGCAATCTGTGCAAAATATTCTGGTCACA
The DNA here is from genome assembly GCA_046160345.1 of Saprospiraceae bacterium. GTDB lineage: Bacteria > Bacteroidota > Bacteroidia > Chitinophagales > Saprospiraceae > M3007. The sequence goes on along the minus strand of JBJXGO010000166.1, from coordinate 29,775 downwards.
TACGCCAAAGCCCTGCTGGTAGATCGCACATTGCTAAGCGAACATCAAGACAAGAACGATGTACTGGCTGCTGAAGAACTATTGCGCGATATTTTCGCTATTGACACCCGTCCACTTGTTGCCGAAGCCGCTCGTCGATCTGGCGGAGCAATTGATGTTATTGGTGTGTACAGGAGTTTAGGCATTCGCAATAAATTGATCGAAAAACGGGGCAAAAAAAGTGTGGCAACTGGTTTATAATCAACATGGTACTAATCCTCGACATCGGCAAGACCAATAAAAAATGCTTTGTCTTTGACAAAGATTATCGGATAGTGTTTGAAAACAACACCCGGCTTCCGGAAACCACAGACGAGGATGGCGATCCATGCGAAGATTTGCAGTTGTTGAAAAAATGGGTGCAAGAATCGGTCCTGGAAATTTTGAATGACCATCGTTTTCAAATAAAGGCAATTAATTGCACTACTTATGGGGCCAGTTTTGTCCACCTTGATTCCAAAGGCAGGCCGCTTACAGCTTTATATAATTACCTCAAGTCCTTCCCGGTACAACTCCAAAAACAGTTCTTTGATTCACATGGCGACCCGTCAAAAATTGCCTTAGAAACCGCTTCTCCATGGTTAGGTAATTTGAATTCCGGCATGCAGTTATATTGGCTAAGGTATCATAAGCCTTTGATCTTTAAGGAAATAAAGTGGTCTTTGCATTTGCCGCAGTATGTAGTATATAACGTCGGAAGAGTTTTAAACCCTTCCGACGTTATGCCGAAAAGTGAGATCACCAGCATAGGTTGTCACACCATGCTTTGGGATTTTGGGAAAAACCGATACCATGCCTGGGTAAAATCTGAAGGAATTGAAAAAAAGTTTCCGCCCATTACAATGTCAGACGGCCACTCTTTGGCGCAGCCTGACTGCTACATAGGCGCTGGCCTTCATGACAGTTCCGCTGCTTTAATTCCTTATCTGGCCTGTTTTGAGGAACCGTTTGTGTTGATCTCAACTGGAACCTGGTGCATTTCCCTGAATCCTTTCAATCACGAACCATTAACAGCGGATGAACTCGCTCTGGATTGCTTATGCTACCTAAGTTATGAAGGGAAACCAGTAAAAGCCGCCCGATATTTCGGGGGGAATGAACATGAGCTTAAAGTGAAAGCCCTGGCGGCGGAATTTGGGGTGGCAGAGAATTTTTATCTTAATTTTGAACTTTCCGAAAGTATTAAGCTTTCCGAAAATTCTAAACTTTCGGAAAGCTATCATTACCTAGCTTTCATGCGCCAACTCGTTGAAAAACAAGCCAATTCAACCCGTTTGGCCATTGGAAACACCGCTATTCGCCGCATTTTTGTAGACGGCGGTTTTTCAAAAAATGAAACATACATGACTTTGCTGGCCGAAGCATTTCCGGATATGGAGGTCTTTGCTGCTGAAGTTGCACAGGCCACGGCACTTGGGGCGGCTATGGCAATTCACGGCTGTTGGAATGAAAAACCACGATCAAAAACCCTGATTTCGCTTAAAAAAGTCCGTGCCTAATCCCTGGCATCTGTGTTTCATCAGCACACGGATAGCATGGATCAGACACGGATAAAAAGGATTTTTTTATGAAACTACCTTACAATCCCAACTATCCCTCCATAGACGACCTCCGTACCCGCGCCCAACAGCGCATACCGCGTTTTGCGTTTGAATACCTGGATGGTGGTTGCAACGAGGATGTGAACCTGCACAAAAACACCGCTGAACTCCGGGAAGTGGAAATGAAACCTTACTACCTGGTCAAGCACAGTGGCTCGGACCTGAAAACCGAATTGTTTGGCCATGTGTATGATGCACCGTTCGGCATTGCGCCGGTCGGGTTACAAGGACTCATGTGGCCCAACGCACCCGAGATTTTGGCAAAAGCATCGCAGAAGCACAACATCCCTTTTGTGCTCAGCACCGTTACCACCGCGAGTATTGAGCGGATCGGCACACTCACAGCAGGCAACTTTTGGTTTCAACTCTATCACCCTGCCGACAACGCATTGCGCGATGATCTCCTGGATCGAGCTGAAGCGTCAGGCTGTCAGGTTTTGGTGTTGCTTTGCGATGTACCCAGTTTCAGCTATCGTCCGCGCGACATTCGAAACGGTCTGGCTATACCTCCTAAAATGACACTTCCCAATATTTTACAAATCCTGGGAAAGCCCAACTGGGCCATTCAAACGCTGCTGCAAGGCCAACCCAATTTTGCCAGCATGAAAAAGTACATGCCCAAGGGGCTGAATATGAAACAATTGGGCGCGTACATGAACCAAACCTTTGCAGGAAGAATGGATGAGGAGAAAATTGCTCCGATTCGCGACCGCTGGAAAGGGAAAATTGTGCTGAAAGGAGTAGCAAGCGAAGAAGATACTGCAAAAGCCATTCGATTGGGATTGGACGGGATCATCGTGTCAAATCACGGAGGCAGGCAGCTGGATGCCGGGCAATCCACTATACATTCCCTCGGACCAATTGTAAAAAAATACGCCGGCCAAATCAAAATAATGCTCGACAGCGGCATTCGTTCCGGTCCGGATGTTGCAAGAGCCTTGGCGAGCGGAGCAGAATTTGTCTTCCTTGGCAGGTCGTTTATGTATGGTGTGGCGGCATTAGGCAAAACGGGTGGAGAACACACCATATCTATTTTAAAAGCCCAACTCCGGCAGGTAATGGAACAAATTGGTTGTGAACAGGTTACAGATATGCCAAAGCATTTGATTTAAGTCAAAGGGGATATGCCTACTTTTTTACTTTGCTCATTTGCGCATCCACAACTGCAATTGCAATCATATTGACTATTTCGCGGGTTGTGCTGCCAAATTGTAGCACATGGACCGGTTTTTTTAGTCCAAGTAAGATCGGCCCGGTTTTTTCAATATTGGCTATCTCCTTGACCAGATTATAGGCAATGTTGGACGCAGAAAGATTTGGGAAAATGAGAATATTGGCCCCCTCGGTTCCTAAATCACAAAAGGGGAAGGTATCTTTCATTAGGGTAGGCTGAAAGGGCATGTGTGCTTGCATTTCACCATCCACTATCATGTTCGGATGCTTTTCTTTTAACATATTGACGGCTTTGCGCATTTTGATGGCGTCTTCTCCTTCAGCGCTACCAAAATTGGAATAGGTCAATAAAGCAATCCGGGGCTTGATGTTGAATTTTTCAACCTCTTTTGCCGCCAATTCTGCAATTTCCACAATTTCTTCAGCTGTGGGGTTGAAATTGACACTGGTATCTGCCAGAAACAAGGGGCCAAAGCGACTCATCAGCATGTACATGCCCGACACTTTCTGAACGCCTTCTTGCCGACCAACTGCTTGCAAAGCTGGCAAAATGGTTTCAGGATAGTTGCGGGTCATGCCTCCGATCATTGCATCCGCTTCATCTGTTTCGACCATCATGCAACTAAAATAATTTCTCCGTCGAACGATGTTTCTGGCCTCCTTTTGATTGTAGCCTTTGCGTTTGCGTTTTTCAAAAAAGATATCCCCAAAGCGGTCCAGTCTTTCCTGATCGCTGTCGTTCTGAGGAGCCATCGGGTCAATAATTTCAACATGCGCCAGGTCCAATTGATTTTCCTGTATCAATTGTTTGATTTTTTTCACTTTGCCCAACAATATGGGCACCGCAATTTTTTCTTCGATGGCCTGTTGCGCAGCTTTTAGTACCGCTACGTTTTCGGCATCGGCCAACACGACTCGTTTCGGATTTTGTTTGGCTTTGTTTAGGATAGCGCGGGTCAAACTGTTATCAAGCCCCAGACGATTGGCTAATTGGTTTTCATAAGCTGCCCAGTTTTTTATGGGGAATTTGGCAACGCCCGTTTCCATAGCAGCTTTGGCAACGGCGGTGGCAACGGTTGTAAGCAAGCGCGGGTCGACAGGTTTAGGGATAATATATTCCCTCCCGAAAACCATATTGTCTTTGCCGTAAGCCATATTGACTATATCTGGGACAGTTTTTTTAGCTAAATCAGCCAATGCGCGCACGGCTGCCAGTTTCATTTCTTCGTTGATGACCTTTGAGCGGACGTCCAGTGCGCCCCTAAATATGTAAGGGAATCCAAGTACATTGTTTACTTGATTGGGATAATCACTTCTTCCGGTAGCGAAAATGATATCCTTGCGAGCCGCGTGGGCTTCTTCATAAGAAATTTCCGGGGTTGGGTTGGCCATGGCAAACACGATACAATCCTTTGCCATTTTTTTCACCATGTCTTGGTTCAGAATATTCCCTTTGGAAAGCCCTACGAATACATCAGCACCGATCATGGCCTCGGCAAGGGTGGTGTCTGCAGGAGCATTTTTATTGGCAAATTCAGATTTCTTCCCGTCCAAATTGGTCCGGCTTGGGTGGATTAGCCCTTTAGAGTCAAACATAAAGATATTTTCTTTTCTGGCCCCTAAACTGTGGTAAAGCCGGGTACAGGAAATGGCCGAAGCCCCTGCGCCATTGATTACAATTTTGACTTTCGAAATGTCTTTCTCCACGATTTCCAGTGCATTGAGCAAGGCAGCGGAGCTGATAATGGCCGTGCCATGCTGATCGTCGTGCATGACAGGGATATTCAATTCCGCTTTCAACCTTTCCTCAATTTCAAAGCATTCCGGAGCCGAAATGTCTTCCAGATTCACGCCTCCAAAAGTTGGTTCTAATATTTTAACGGTTCTAACAAACTCGTCCACGTTTTTGGTGTCAAGTTCAAGGTCAAAAACGTCGATGTCAGCATAAATTTTGAACAAAAGCCCCTTGCCCTCCATGACGGGTTTGCTAGCTGCCGGACCGATATCGCCCAAGCCTAATACAGCTGTTCCATTGGTAATAACGGCTACCAAATTGCCTTTTGCGGTATATTTGTAAACGTCTTCTGGAGTTTCTGCAATGGCTATGCAGGGTTCAGCCACCCCGGGTGAATAGGCGAGCGTCAAGTCTCTTTGGGTCGCTGTTTCTTTGGTGGGGACAACTTCAATTTTACCCGGACGGCCTTTTGCGTGATAGTCAAGGGCTTCTTTTTTTAATGTTTTTTTCGTGCTCATCTTTACCTTTTTGCTTGGAGGCGGCGAAGGTATTTTTTTTCACACAATCGTCCCACTGAGAAGTATTCAAGCCTGCTATTTATTCCGTCTAAAATCTGCAATCGCAAAACGAATCTTGTCATAGTTGAATCGCTCGCCAAAATGTTCGTAGATCGTTTTCATTTGGTAAGGCTCTTCAAATAGCGATAATGCGCCTTGAATAATGTCACATTCTTCCGCACTTACCCATTGGCTTAGATCGATCAATTCGCCGCGCTCGTACATCGTGGCTAAATGGCCCATCACTGTAAGGGCGCTTATGCCGCGTAATTCGGCAATTTCCGATACCGGGTGCCCGCGCTTGAACAAGTCGAAGCTTATAAAGTTGGAACTACCAATAATGCGTTCTCCTGCCTGGGTCTTTTCAAGTACAAATTGTTGGATCTCGCTCATAAACGCATCTCCATAGAGTTGCAGTTTCCGTTCGCTAACGCCTTCTATTTCAAGCATTTCGGCATCGGACAAGGGCCTTGCATCGGCCATTTGTTGGAGGGTTAGATCGCTGAAAAGGGTGTATGGCGGTATGCCCTGCTGAACCGCCAAATCGCGCCGCAAAACCATGAGGCGCTGGAGCAGTTCTTCGCGCAGGAGCTGGGTTTTGCTCTTTTCAGTAGTATGGGGAAGCGCGGCTTTTCCGCCCGGTTTGGACTTAGGTTGCGGCATTGCCAATGCGATCTGTTTCCCTTCAAACAAGATTTTTTTTCCTTCTTCGGTCACGCGCAGGCAGTTGTGGTCATCGTAAGCAATCTCGATCAAACCAACGTGCAGCATTTGAGAGAGCAGGAAAAGCCAGTCGTCGTAACCATATTCCTTGCCTGCGCCATAGGTTTTGATCTCGTGGTAGTTGTTTTCCCTGATCTCGCGGCGTTGGCTGCCTCGAAGAATGTCGGTGAGCAGGCTCATGCCCACGCGCTGGTTGGTGCGCATGATGGCCGAAAGCGCTTTTTGGGCCGCCAAGGTGCCGTCAAAATGTTTGGGCGGGTTTTTGCACACATCGCAGTTGCCGCAGCTCTTGTTGTAAGGCTCCCCAAAATAGTTGAGCACCGTTTTCCTGCGGCACACAGGGGCTTCGGCGAACTGGTACATACGCTCCAGTTTCGCCAGTTTCAGGTCTTTTTGCACGGGGCTTGCATCGCCTTGTTCGAACATTTCCCGGTAAGAAAGCAGATCGGCGTAACTGAAGAACAACAAAGCGTCGGCGGGCAAACCATCCCGCCCAGCCCGTCCGATCTCCTGATAATAGCCTTCCAGATTGCGCGGCATGTTGTAGTGTGCCACAAAACGCACATTGCTTTTATCAATGCCCATACCGAAAGCAATGGTGGCACAAATAATAGGTGTTCGGTCGTTGGTAAAATCCTCCTGGACTTTGCTTCGTTGCGCTGGTGGCACCTCTGCGTGGTAGTGGGCGGCGCGGAAACCTCGGGCGTTCAACTGGTCGGCCAGGCCCTCGCAACCTTTCCGGGACAAACAATAAATAATGCCGGACTGGTTGGGATGTTCCTTCAAAAATGCCACGATTTGTTCAAAACGCTTTTGACCAGGGCGCACCGTCAGGCTGATATTGGGACGGTCGAAAGAGGCAATAAATATGGCGGGGTCACTTAAACCGAGTTGCTCCACGATGTCTTTGCGAGTGAGTTTGTCCGCCGTGGCCGTGAGCGCAATAAGTGGGATGCCGGGGAATTGGGTTTTCAGGAATTTTAATTGCGTGTACTCTGGTCGAAAATCGTGCCCCCAGGAGGAAATACAGTGTGCTTCATCTATTGCAAAAAGACTGATCTTCAAGCGTTTGAGTAAAGGCTGGAAACTTTGCGACACGAGTTTCTCCGGGCTGACATAGAGGAGTTTGATGTAGCCCGCGAGCAGCGCTGTCTCCACGTTACGCTGTTGATCGGTATTCATGCTGCTGTTGATAAATGCAGCAGGAATACCGTTGGCGCTTAGCCCTTCTACCTGGTCTTTCATCAGCGCAATGAGCGGACTGACGACCACAGTAACGCCCTCAAGCGTGATGGCAGGTATCTGGAAGCAAACGCTTTTGCCGCCACCCGTGGGCATGAGAACAAGTGTGTCGCGGCCATCATAAACGTTTTGAATAATGTCTGCCTGAAGCGGGCGGAACTGGTCGTAGCCGAAGTATTTTTTTAGGGCGGCGGAAGCGGTAGAGAGGGTCACTGTCAGATGCGGTCAAGGTGATAAAATGTGACCAATGTGAAATAGGTTTTCATCTTGGCTATTGATTTTTTTACCGCAAATATAAAAATATTTTTTAAAAAAAGCAACAACTTGTTTTAAATTCAATTCCCAAACATCCGCAACGCATTAGCCGTAGTAGTTCTCGCAATTTCCACGATCGGCAAAACCTTGGCTTCAGAGAGTGCTTCGGCAGTGTGACGCACAAAGGCACTTTCGTTGCGTTTGCCCCGGTGGGGCACGGGAGGCAGGTAGGGCGCGTCGGTTTCCAAAACGATGTGTTCGAGTGGTATTTCACGCAATACATTGGGCAATTCTGATTTTGGATAAGTCAATGTGCCGCCAATACCCAGCATAAAACCGAGTTCGATCATCTCTTTTGCTTCTTCCAAAGTGCCTGAAAAACAATGGAATATACCACGCAATCGCCCATCCTGCGCATGGCGCACTACTTCAATAGCCTCCCGGTTCGCCACCCGGCTATGGATGATAACAGGCCTGTCCAGGTCTTTTGCCCATTCACACTGCCTGGCAAATGCAATTTGTTGGATTTCCAAGGTGGTCTTGTCCCAATAAAGATCGATGCCTGTTTCACCAATTCCGGCCCAGCTGCGCTCGCCGAGCCATTTTTCTGCCAACGCAAGTTCCGTTTCATAAGTGTCAGGGTGAACAGAACAGGGGTGCAGTCCCATCATGGCAAAGCAGTTATCAGGAAAACTTGCTTCTAAAGCCAACATCCCTTCAATGGATTCAGCATCAATATTGGGCAGGTACATGCGCGTTACTCCAGCGGCAACAGCACGACGAACCATATCAGCGCGATCATGGTCAAATTTTCGGGAATAAAGGTGGGCGTGTGTGTCTATTAGTGTATTCATGATATAAAAAACGCTGCAAGTGCCTTGACTTACAGCGTCTTATAAGATCAAGGACGAATCCTGGATCGAAATTTTTTGTTGTCGGGATAACTGGATTCGAACCAGCGACCTCGTCGTCCCGAACGACGCGCGCTACCGGGCTGCGCTATATCCCGAAAATGTAAGGCGAAATTAATTTCGCCCTACCTGGAGCCGAACAAGGGATTTGAACCCTCGACCTGCTGATTACGAATCAGCTGCTCTACCGCTGAGCTAATTCGGCATGTGCGGTGTTGGCCTATTGCATTTCAATTTTATTGCCAAAGCAAATGATCAATACTTTTCTTTAAAAGCGGCTGCAAAGATAGTTTCGCTTTCTAAATAAGGCCAAGCCTGGTTTACTTTTTTTCCATAAGAACCTTTGCTTGTGTCCTTTACAGTTTTGTTGTGCCAACAAAACAAAGGGTTGTCCCCTTGCGAGGACAACCCTTTTCTCCATACTGGGTCTCGTTTTGTTTCGATGCGGCGCTTTAGCCCGCCTGCCCCGTAATTACATCACGCGCGAATAGGATTTTAGGTTTCCAGTATTTTGAAGTGGAGATATTTTCGACAATAATGCCTCGACTGCAGGTGCTATGGACACAAAAAATGCCTTCTGCGGTTTTTTCTACCACCATAGCAACATGCTTTATGCGACCTTTTGTGCCAAAAAAGACCAGGTCGCCAGGCAATACCTCGTTGAGCGACACTTTTAAGCCTTGGCGGGATTGGGTAGAAGAGCAGGCAGAAACTTTGACCCCAAACTCGTCGAGGATATAATTGGTAAAGCCAGAGCAATCAAAGCCTGTTTTGGGCGAATGGCCAGCGTGGCGATATCGGAGGCCAAGAAAATTTTGTGCGTAACCAGTAATGTCAGCGCGAAATTGCATCATTTCAGCATCTTCTGCACTAGAAGGCTTGACACTGATGGGTTTAAATGCGGTTGCAGCAAAAGCTGCAATTAGAAGGACGATAAAAGCCGGATAAGGGCATAAGGAAGGTTTCTCAGGGCGACTGGAAGGAATTGTTTCGGTCATGTTTTAAAAATTTCAGCTCGTGGCGCGTTTTACACGTACCTACGCCCTTGCCACAGGAGTTTGCTGATGAGTGGAACTAATCTTGGTTTTTGCCGGGGCATTGTGGCAAACGGTTCGCGCAAAGGGTCGGAGTAATGTTCACGGGAGAGATTAAAAAAGAGACTCCAGAAGGGTAAATTTTTGCGCTAACCGAAGGCAAAGGTAGAAAGGGTTTTGAAAAAACAAGGCATTAAGCGTTTTTTTTGCAATTTGTTTAAAGGCTAATTCCCTTTACATTGCTTTGAAGACTCCTTTTTTTGCTTTCTCCAGTTCCATGGTTCTAAAGGGTTTGGTTGTATCCAAAGCCCTATTCTTTTTTGACGTGCAATCTGCTGTAAACGGTCATACCTAGCATCATCTGAAGGTTTTTTGAAGTGCCACGCTAAGCCAGCCTGTACTATGTGCACTATTAAGTTCACGTCCCTGATTATCATATACTATCCCAATAATACGTCCAATCCGATCTCTTTTCCCGAAATGGACTATCTGAACCGTTTTTCCGAAGCAAAAATCTGAGGTAAAACTTTTAGCTTCTTGACTGAACGCTTGTTTGCGCTCTGGGCAATCGATGTGCGCAAGGCGGATTTTATGCTGCTGATTAGAAGCATCAAGCACAGTGATGGTATCTCCATCAGCTATCCCTACACATTTTCCAGTAAGACTTGGAAGCCTGGCCATTCCAGTCAAGAAAGTGACAAAAGTCAAGGAAAGGTAGGTTTTGAAAAATAAGCGGCTCATATTTGAAATTTTAGGCAAGGTATTTGTTTGGCGGAATACCATTAGTAAGGTATCTCATTTTCTTTACATTTTGTCAAACCAACTTTTATAATGAAAGCACTTTCCATATTTGCTTGGCTACGCTTTGGGGCGTTTGTAGTTTGTTTTTCAATTTTCTTTGGATGTAATGATTGCAAGGTTCCGCCGCAGAGTCACTCTCCCATTCTCCTTATCATTGGAGAGGATTTAAGCGGAACATTCGAAGGATATTACCCACTCACAGAATTGCATCTTGAAAGAAGTTGTGAGGCTATCCAGAACCATGTTTTGGGTGGTACAATTGTTTTGTGTGGCATTGGATTGCCAGATAATATGGGTTGGGAAATGTGTGCCCTCGAACCTATTAAAATTGCATCTGATGATATTGCTGTGGGTAAAAAAATAAAAATAAAAACTGAAAACAAGTCAATAATATCCAAAAACGCAAGCGAGATTAGGGCATTTATAGAAAAAGCAAAAATCATTTTAAATAAGAAAAATCAAGATAGTACCCACATAAACGGATTCTTCGAAAAAATGAGCACCCTTGCTAGTCAGCAAAAGTATGATGGTTACAAAAAGATACTTTTCGTCAATTCCGATGGGAAGCAAGATTCAGGTCAAAACAAAATTGTTGACTGCAGACTCAAGCCTGAATGTGACTTTTTCATCTGTGGATGGAAAAAAAAACCTGACTGCTCGCCAATTGACTCATATCCATCCCCCGAAGAATTTGTCTCTGATTTGCAACGGTTATTTTTAAAATTATAAGCCAGAATCTAAATTATGAGAAACGATCCTTATTTCACAACCGAAAAATTCAACTATTCTTTCGCCGCTCTTGAAGAATCTAAAAATGCAGCAATTCACGCCAATTATGGTCAGCGATTTAGATTTGCATATGAGCGAGCAAAACACATTTTAAGAGAATGGGAAAAGATATTGGTTAATGCCCCAATCACCCTCAAAACTGCTCTTTTCTTTATCTTTTTTGTGGCTGACATTATGGTTAGTTGGGAAATGATGAAGGATGTAATTGATTCGGGGGGGCTCCTCTCCCCTCCACCCGGGTGGGCTGTTTTATTGCTTTGTTTATTGGTCAATGTTTGGGCTGCAGTTTCGGCACATTTTATTGGACAAGGTTGGAGTAAGGACATTCAGGAGTGGGAACGGTGGAATTTTTTCAACGTTACTAATCGTGATATGCCAGCGAATGTGGCAACCTCTGTTCTTTGGAAAGAAAGAAATCGAGCTCGGTTGCTATCCATTCTATCAAGTTTGCTGCTCTTTTTGATTGTAGCATTGATAGTTCATCACCGCATTCGCACCTTGGATGCGCTGGGTGATACTACTTTTTTTAATTACATCATCACGGCGCTTCCCCTTGCAATTGTTATCGGTGAACTTTTCACCGGAGACTACATCTGGTATATTATCAAACGTTACCAAATTATGAAGAAGCGGAGAAGAAACCGTCGTCGTTTTTTAGAACGGAAGGAGCGTTGTGGAGAATCAGATCAACTTGCGTATAAATATGTTCAATTAGCGACTTCACGAGGTCAATCAATAGAAATTATTGGGGACTTAGAACGGTCTATGCTCCGCATGAAACAGCGCAGTCAACAAAATGATAGCTATCTAGATCCATTTGATAGACGGATAATATTCATATTTCGCTATAGTATAAGTAAGTTGCCTTTGAGTAATACGTCGGTTTTTGGAATACTACCAAATGGGGCAAAAACCGAGGACTATTCTACAAACCAGTTAGGTAAAGTTACTATGCAATGGGAGGGTGATTATGATAATATAGTTGCAGTCAACACTTTGGGAAAGGAACATCTTGGCCCTTTCCAATCAAATGCGGAACATTATATCGAAATTCTCGATGGTGTTCCTGCTTCCTCTAACGGCAAGGGTCCGTACGAGCCAGCAGAAACAAATTGATCTTTTACGAAATGCAACTCCGCCTGTGCCCGCATTTGCCGAGCGCAGGCTTTTTTATCCCTTTTTCACCAACAATACCCTATTTTTCAGCCATCCGCCATATCTTCGCGCCGCCTCAACAAAAACGGCTTTTTGCCCCATTCTTTACCCTCAACTTTTCCTGGATAATTTCAGGATTCAATCCTTTTCTGTAACAATGCAAGGTTCTGCTATTACCATCAACCGGGGCAAACTGAAAGTCCCCAACGACCCGATCATACCATTCATCGAAGGCGACGGAACGGGCGCTGATATTTGGGCAGCTTCCGTAAAGGTGTTGGATGCTGCTGTAGAAAAAGCCTTTAAAGGCAAAAAGAAAATTGTGTGGAAAGAGGTACTCGCGGGTGAAAAGGCCTTTAACAAAACCGGGAGCTGGCTCCCCGAGGAAACTCTTAAGGTTATAAATGAATACAAAGTTGCCATAAAAGGCCCGCTTACCACTCCTGTTGGGGGAGGAATACGCTCGTTGAACGTGGCCTTGCGCCAACAACTCGACCTATATGCCTGCGTGCGCCCGGTTCGATGGTTCAAAGGAGTGCCAAGCCCTGTGAAAGAACCTGGTTTGGTGGATATGGTCATCTTCCGTGAAAATACGGAGGATATTTATGCAGGCATTGAATATCTGACAGGCACGCCAGAGGCAGACAAAGTGATTGCGTTTTTGCAAAATGAAATGGGAGTAAATAAGATTCGCTTCCCCAAATCTTCCTCTATCGGCATCAAGCCCGTATCTAAGGAGGGCACTGAGCGTTTGGTGCGTTCTGCATTGGAATACGCTTTCAAGTACAAGCGTAAATCCCTCACACTGGTGCACAAGGGCAACATTATGAAATTTACGGAAGGCAAATTCAAGGATTGGGGCTATGAACTCGCCGAACGCGAATATGGCGATCGGGTGTTCAGCTGGCTTGAATATGACCGGATCAAAGAAGCTAAGGGAGAAAGTGCTGCTAATGAAGCACAAACCGCAGCTTTGGCGGCCGGGAAACTGCTCATAAAAGACAGTATTGCCGACGCGTTTCTCCAGCAGATTCTGCTTCGCCCTGCAGAGTATGATGTGGTGGCCACCCTCAATCTTAATGGAGATTATCTATCTGATGCGCTTGCTGCACAGGTGGGCGGCATCGGAATTGCCCCTGGCGCTAACATCAACTACCTTTCTGGCCATGCTATTTTCGAAGCCACCCACGGTACAGCGCCAAAATACGCCGGTAAAGACATGGTGAATCCATCGTCTGTGATCCTTTCAGGGGTGATGATGTTTGAATACCTCGGTTGGGACAGGGCAGCAAAATTAGTTGTAAAAGGGATCGAACGCAGTATCCGAAAAAAGCGGGTGACTTACGACTTTGAGCGATTGATGAAAGGCGCCACCAAACTGAAGTGCTCAGAGTTCGGGCAAGAGATCATTTCCAATATGTAATGGTTAGAACCCAGCCGGAGGGCCTTGACGCTATTGACAGATAAATTGGTGGTGGAGCGACCTTAGGTTGCGCCTCCACCAATTTTATTTCACGCCTGCTCCCGCATGGCGTCCAAAATCCGCACCATGATATAGGAACCGATCAAGCTCATTGCAATGGCCTCTACCACAATGAAAAAGCAAGAAGTAACCGGGTTGAGGTACTCACCCAGTTGCGTTTGACTTTTTATACTGGCCAACAGATCAGGGTTGAATTCTAAAAATATCGCCATGAAAAAAGCGAACGGCACCACCCCGATAAAGGAAGTGAACATCCCTACGACCACTCCTGAGGTAACGTCTGATGTACCTGCATGATGATCGCGCGTCCAGGCCCGCAAGGCCAACCAGAGCAGGCCCAAATGGATTGCGCCATTGAAAATACGCAGGTAGAAGTTTTCGCTCATGTCTAAAAGGTGCATGAGCAGGAAGAATCCCGTGAGGCTGAGAAACATCCAAATGCCATAACGAAATGCGACTTCTTTCATAATTCGGTACAGGTTGGTGAACGGATCAGGTTTCTCCTTGGTGGGATAAAGTTACACGCTTTGTTTCTATTTTGCGATACCAGATGCTGTTAAAATTTATATTGGACATTTGTCTCCATGAAAAACAAAAGCGTTCTGCAACCGTCAGATGGCAGAACGCTTTTGTTTTTTGAAGAAAAATAATTTATTCGCTTTCGATCTCCCGTCCCAGTTCTTCCATCATCACATAATCTATAGATTCGCTGATGGTAGGAATTATTGTAAGGATTGTTTCGAGGCGGGAAATCTCGATGAGCTTGAGGACCATTGGATTCAGTTTCCCTGTCAAAACGAAACTGCCGGTGTGCTTCCACATTCGGTGACCTGTCAGAATGGCGGAGAGTCCGCTGCTGTCCACAAATTTGACGTTGGTAAAATCGAGGATAATATTGCGGATTCCTTCCTGCGAAAGAAAGATTAAATCGCTTTTTAATTTGGGGGCAATGGACGAATTAAGGTTTTCCTCCTGAAGTGAAAGTATGGAATAATGCTCCTGCTTATCGATCTGATATTTCATAGACGGGTGATTGTCAAAATTTGAATGCTTGAAGAATCCATTTTCAAACGTTGTTGGAGGGGCAAATGTAATGGTTGCGGGGTTTTTATTCAAGAAAAATTTAAATGGGCATCCGTCATGACTTCATGGCAGCCGAATTCCTTTCGGCCGGATTTTTGCCATTTGTTCCTGTAGTTTTGAAAAAGTGAATCTCCGTCCTGAACCCTGAATGGAAATAAATGTTAAAGTCTGGGTCAAAAGCTTGGCTTGTATCAAACAATTCGCCTAAAATTGTCTCATGAAAATCGGGAGTCAAACTAATTATTGAAAGATTTGTTCGTTATTCCAATCTCAAAGGCAGCCCATCCTGGCTTTTAACCCAAGCGAAAAAACAAAAACAATTTGATTAAGAATGTTTTATGAATAATAAATTTTCTCCAGTTGTAAAACAGATCATCAACCAGAGCGGGCAAGAAGCCCGACGACTGGGCCATGATTATGTTGGTACGGAGCACTTGCTCCTGGGAATCCTGGCTGAACGCGACAGTTTGCCCGTTCGCGTGCTTGATTCACTTTTAGTGGATGTAAATGACCTTAAAAAACGCATTGAGCGTTCTATTCCCCGGTACTCAAACTTCCCTCCGGCTGAAAACCTTTATGTGGGCGAATGTGCAATGACCACCCAGGTTCAACGGGTTTTAAAGGCTACATTTGTGGAGGCAAAAATGACCAAAACAGAAGAGGTGCATCCCGAACACCTGATGCTTGCCATGCTGAAATATACAGATATCGGCAGCACCAAACTATTAAACGAATACGACGTGGACTACGATTCTTTCAAAAAGGAACTGGAATATGTGCGATCCGAACAAGACCTCGCACAGCCCAAAATATCGGCCCAATCCGAAGGCGATTTTGACGAGGAACGCGGCACATACCAAACTCCATCTCAAAAACGTCAGGAAAAAAGTCGCACGCCGGTGCTCGACAATTTTGGCCGCGATTTTACCAAACTAGCCGAAGAAGGCAAACTTGACCCGATCATCGGGCGCGAGCGTGAAATAGAGCGGGTGAGCCAGATTCTAAGCCGCCGCAAAAAGAACAACCCTGTGCTCATTGGCGAGCCAGGTGTGGGCAAAACAGCCATTGTAGAAGGCCTTGCGCTGCGCATCATACAGAAAAAAGTAAGCCGCACGCTTCACAACAAACGCCTGGTAATGTTGGACTTAGCCGCCCTGGTAGCGGGCACCAAATACCGCGGTCAGTTTGAAGAACGCATCAAGGCCATCATGGTCGAACTGGAGAAAAACCGCGATGTCATTCTTTTCATCGACGAGATACACACCATGGTCGGTGCGGGCGGAGCATCAGGCAGTCTCGACGCTTCCAATATATTCAAACCAGCCCTCGCGCGCGGCGAACTCCAATGCATTGGGGCCAGCACACTCGATGAATACCGTCAGTATATCGAGAAAGACGGCGCCCTGGACCGCCGCTTCCAAAAAGTGTTGGTGGAGCCGCCCACACAAGATGAAAGCATCCATATTCTCCGAAATATCCAATCAAAGTACGAGGAGTTCCACAACGTCAGTTATTCCGATGAAGCCATTGTGGCATGTGTGCGACTCAGCGACCGTTATATCACGGATCGTTTTTTGCCCGACAAGGCCATTGACGTACTCGACGAGGTGGGCGCGCGCGTCCATTTGAAAAATATCGTCGTGCCGCAGCATATCGAAGAACTCGAAAAAGAGATCGAGGCCATTCGGGAGCGTAAAAACTACGCGGTGAAAAACCAGAATTACGAAGACGCGGCCAATCTTCGCGACCTTGAAAGCCGTCAGGTACGCCAGCTTGATTTTTCAAAGTCACAATGGGATGAAGAAAGCAAAGTGGCACGGTACCCCGTTGGCGAAGAAGAGATCGCTGAAATCGTGGCGATGATGACCGGCATTCCTGTGCGCAAAGTGGGCCAAAGCGAAAGCAAAAAACTGGTGCTGATGGCCGATGACCTGCGCAAGATGGTCATCGGACAAGACGAAAGCGTGATTAAAATTTCCAAGGCCATTCAACGCAACCGCGTAGGGCTGAAAGACCCGAGAAAGCCAATTGGTTCATTCATATTTTTGGGTCCTACCGGGGTTGGGAAAACCGAACTCGCCCGTGCCCTTGCGCGCTATCTCTTTGATTCAGAAGACAGTTTACTTCGGATTGACATGAGCGAGTACATGGAAAAATTCACCGTAAGCCGGCTCATTGGCGCACCTCCAGGCTATGTCGGTTACGAGGAAGGGGGCCAATTGACGGAAAAAGTGCGGCGCAAACCCTATTCCGTGGTACTCCTGGACGAGATTGAAAAAGCACACCCGGACGTGTTCAACATCCTGCTTCAAGTGCTGGACGACGGACAGTTGACCGATGGCATGGGCCGCAAGGTGGACTTTAAGAACACCCTGGTGATCATGACCTCCAATATTGGTGCGCGCCAGCTCAAAGACTTTGGTCAGGGCGTGGGTTTTGCCACGCAGGCACGTTTGGATGCTGCCGAAGACAACGCCAAAGTAGTGATTCAGAATGCCTTGAAAAAGACCTTCTCTCCCGAATTCCTCAATCGGATAGACGATGTAATGGTATTCAATTCACTGGGCAAACCCGAGATATTCAAAATCATAGACAACGCATTGGCGAACCTCACCCTGCGCTTGAACAATATGAAGTTCACGCTCGCGCTCAGCGAAGAAGCCAAGGAATTTGTGTCGGAGAAAGGTTACGACCCACAGTTTGGCGCTCGCCCGCTGCACCGCGCTATTCAAAAATACGTTGAAGACCCGCTTGCAGAGTTTATTCTCGGCGAAAACCCGGCAGAAGGCACTGCCTTGCTGGCTACGCTCAATGAAGCGAAAGACGGGTTAATGATTGCCCTTGCCGCCGAGCCTAAAGCGCTGGGTGCAGGCGGCACATTGGCCTTGGAAGCAGAGGGAGATGTGACGGCGAGCGACAATTGATAATTCAATTTGTACGGACTGTACAAAGCCGCTATTCTGAACCCGGAATGGCGGCTTTGTATTTTTATGCTCCTGTTTTTTTGCGTTTTGCGATAAAAGACACCAGTCTCATTATGCCTAAATTAGGCAAACATCTAATTTCTCACCCGCCCGCCCGAACCGGTTGTTTACCTTAGCCACCGGGACACTATTTCGTGCCCTCTTATTTAAAACCTTTTACCATGATGGCTAAAACTTTCGATTTTTGCTCGGTGCTCGGTGCTCGGTGCTCTATGCTTAACTTTGACAACAAGTAAGCTTACTGCCCAGGGCATGGAATGTGGCACCCCTGATTTTCCGCCTGCCCAAATGGAGCAGATTTTGGCAAGCTTGCCTAACAATCCAATTGTTGCGAGTGGGGCGCCTATTCCTATCTCAATTTATTTTTTTCAAATTCGAGAAACAGATGGATCAACTAACCATCCGGGGTATGATTTTACTCAGCATCTCGGGATAATTAATCAATATTTTGATGGCATATTTGAATTCTCTGTTTGTGGCTCTGAATTCATTGATAGTAGCGATTACTATCACCTGGATTTAGTCACCGAAGCTACAGGGCTACATAATTTTGTTAACGCTAATTATGATCCAATCGTAAGCCATTGTGTCAAAGTGTTTTTGGTACGTGACATTACCGTTGGCATCAGGACCCCTGCTGGTTATACCCACGAACGATTCCAATACAATGAGAACTCGGCAGTTTATTTTAGCGCTGTGTCAAATGAGATAATAGGCCATGAACTAGGTCATTACTTCGGGCTCCCGCACACTTATGCGAACCCTGCTACTCAATATGTCAATTCTCCAGTATTGATAAATGGTGATTCGGTTACTTGCCAACATACAGGGGATGGTTTTTGTGACACTCCCGCTGATTTAGAAAATGTTTGCTATGAAGATACTGCTTGCACTACAGTGACTTGCGATGACCCTGACCCACTAGGTGTACCGTATAGTCCCGATCAAAGTTTGTTGATGAGCGACTACCTCGGGTGCACCAACCGTTTCACGGATGATCAAGCTGAAAGAATGCTCACACTTTATAATTATGACGACAACTATGAAGCACTCCACGAAATACCTGAAGAATGTGCTATTAAGACAGGAAAAATACTCAACCACTGTATAACAGGCATGAACCAGTTTCCAGACCCCTTTAGCGAACTAAAAGTAATAGTAAGGGAAGCTCCCCAAAACTGCTTTGACTTTACTGATGGCATAGGGAATTACGATATTAAGCCTGCGGCTTCATGTAGTATTGGAATTGGTAAACGCAGCATCCTGCCAGACCTGGATTTTACCTATCCGCTGAACGGGGTGACTACGTATGACTTAGTACTCCTCAGCAAGCACATTCTTGGAATTGATACTTTTGATAGCCCCTTTAAAAAGATAGCCGGAGATGCTAATAATAGTGGCTCTGTCACCACCTTTGACATTGTTACAATTCGAAAGGTTATTTTAGGGATTGATTCCATTTTTGCTGAGGATAGGAGCTGGAGATACATCCCAAATCTTTTTTTGGGCAATGCGGGCTTTAGAAACCAGTTTAATGCAAATCCTTTTACCGCTACGATTTTGGACCCGTTTGGAGGAAGTACTGCCGAAAGGGAATATCTATGTCCGCCCAACCCCTTAAATCCAGGTGCTCCCCCTCCACCAATTCCGAACACTTGTACCTGGATGGACCACATTACGGTTATTCCAACGGATCCTTTAGCCCAAGTTGAAAACACCTGGTCGTTCACAGGAGTAAAAGTTGGGGATGTAAACTGCTCTGCTGATGTTAATGGATTGCAAGAACCTCCACCCTCGGAGGACGAATTCGATAGTGAAACTGGCTTTCCAATTGCAATCAGCCAAGGTGCGTTTAAAAAAATACAAGTAATTGCCCATGCTTCACAAGAGGTTGTTGCATGGCAATTTGGGACAAGTTTCCCCGCCAGCGATTTGCAGGTAGGCTCATTTTTGTCAGGCAATACAGCCAGTACCTTTGACCCGGACAACCTTCATCTTATCAATGGCGGCGGGTCAGAAACGGGCATTAGCCATTTGAATGCTTTGTGGTTTTCTCCGAATGGAGAAGGTTTGGCAATCAACAACAAGGTCTTGTTTGAGTTTACTATGCAAGCACTTAACCCAATATCTTCCTTGGAGAACCTGCTTCAACTGAATGCCTCAGTCACTCCTTTAAAGTTTTACAATGTTTCAGGTGAAGAAATTAGTGTAAACCTGACTTTGAATGCCGTCAATTTGAATGAAATGAAAGGTGGTAGAACCAATGAAAGAACTAACGCAAACCTTCAATTGAAAAATGCTAATGCAATTCCCAACCCTTTTGGTGGGATTGTTGATTTCAGCTTTGAGTTAGGAGAGGATGCGTTTGTAAAAATCCGGGTATTCAATATAGACGGTAGATTGATATCAGAGAGGGGTGCGTACCTTTCTCAAGGCCAAAATGATATTCAAATGTCAGGGCTGGAGCACTACCCACCCGGCATTTATACTTATTTCATAGCATCTGAAGGGACAATGTATAGGGGGAAGCTTGTCAAAAAGTAACCCCAAATTCTACTAGCCGCCTCGACAATGGATGTATTTTACATCCTTCTCGGGGCGGCTTTTTCGCTTTCCACACTTTCAAGTCACCTGCCAAACACTTTTCTGCCATGCGCAAGCTTTATTTTTTTATAGCTGCTGTTTTCTTGTCTCTTCCTGATTTAAACAGCCAACAAACCCACTTTGTAAATCAAGCTGCAATGTCTGGGCTACAAAACGGCACAAGTTGGAGTGATGCCTTTCTGGATTTACAATCGGCCCTGAACGCTGCTGGATATGGGCACCAAATTTGGGTTGCCAAAGGCACCTATTTCCCAACTACTTCTGCTAACCGAAGCATGTCGTTTGAATTGAAAAACGGTGTTAAGCTCATCGGTGGTTTTACGGGTACAGAAATTTCTGCCGATCAACGAGACCCAGCCCTGAACCCGACCCGTTTAAGCGGCAATATTGGGGATACCGCTATCCAAACAGACAATTCTTATCATGTTTTACGAGGCAAAGGTTTAGATGATAATACGCTATTGGACGGTTTTATAATTTCAGATGGGTTTTCTGTTGGGGCAGTCGATGCCAGCTCTGATCCAAATGGTGCGGGACTTTATTTGGTAGGCAGTTCTCTTTTGGCAAATTCGCGCCCTACAATTGCTAATTGCTTGTTTGAAAACAATCAGGCTGGCGAGGCTGGCGGAGCAATATTTGCCAGCTTTCACGATCTGGACGACCCTTTTATGTCTGAAAACTTAGTTAATCCTGTTTTTTTTAATTGTGTATTTGACCAAAATCAGGCAAAGTTTTATGGCGGTGCAATTATGAAAGAAGGCCCTACGGGAGTCAACGATTCCTTTTTAATTGAAGATTGTAAATTTACCCAAAACTATGTTTACTACCTTGATGGTGGTGGGATATACTTTGCTCGTTCAAACCAGTCGAAGATCCAAATGAGCCGTTGCTTGTTTGATTCAAATACGGCTTTTGGTGGTCAAGGCGGCGGCTTTTGCCTTCCAACTTATGAGCCTGGGGGATACACAACCGACCTTATTTTGGATAGTTGTACCTTCAGAAAAAACATAGCACCTATAGGAGGAGGTTTTTATTATGATGGACAGTCATCTGATCATCCAGATGTAATCCTAAATCTGAGTATGTGGGATTGTTTGTTTTACGAAAATACGTCTAAGAATGATTTGGGTTCAGCGTTTGCTGCAGCGATTTCCAATAATGAAAAAGTAAATGCTGAATTATTGAAATGTCAATTTATTAATAATAAAGCAAGAGGATACTTTACAGCTGCATTTCTATCCTATGGACAGAGTGAAATCAACGTTTTATTGGAAAGATGTGCATTTATTGGAAATATAGATATTGAAAATCCTACAGCTTACTGTGCTGCTTTTGACGCCGGCGGGAATAAAGCCAATACCCGCATCAACAATTGTCTTTTTGCCCACAATGGCTCTGCCATTTTTGCAGGCAGTGGCGAACAATCTCAGGTGGTTACGGAAGTTACCAACTGCACTTTTTATAGGAACGGGAGCCGTCCGTTTGGCAAACGTTGGTATCCTTCCTTCAGTCAGCCCGGAGCTGTTTATTACAACAAGATGTTTATCAACAATTGTGTGATCTGGGAACCGGATGCTCCTACCTATCTGTTGGACAACAACCACCCAATTATTGCAGGATACTGGTTTTTTATAAATTATTGTACCATACAACCAATGAATGAATTCTCAATGTTCAATTTTGTTCAAGCACTTGGCGACAGCACCTTTATCGGTGTATATCCGGATTTTGTGGATACAACTGGATATGATTTTCGATTAAAAGCATGTTCTCCCGCAATGGACAGGGGCAACAACGAAGCAACTACAAACGCCGGGCTTTTAACTGATTTGGACGGATTATCTCGTATCCGGTTTGAAAGGGTTGACATCGGTGCTTACGAAACTCAGGACTCCTGTTTCACCATCAGCAGTGAGGAGCCTTTCCCAGCAAGTATTTCCGCAAGGATCGTCCCCAACCCCGCCAGGCCGGGCAGTTTCCTGGACATTCATGTCCCTGGTTTTGAACAGGATGAAATAGCATGGGTTATGCGGGACGCTTATGGTCGTAGCGTGTCGTCGGGAAGTGCATCGCTTGGTGAGAAGCAAGGGTTTTCTGTTGTAGCGCCAGGTTCAGCAGGTATCTATTTGCTAGAGATGCGGTCTAAAAATCAGGCTGTATGGTTGAAATTTGTGGTAAGGTAATCAGTACATTCACCCATGAGAAAAATATCCACACTTATTTTGCTGATTCAGAGCCTTCATTTATCCGCCCAATCCACCATTTATGTAAATCAAAATGTGCAAGGAGGTCAACAAAACGGCACTAGCTGGGCAGACGCTTTCCCAGATCTGCGACAAGCCTTGGCAATATCCACCAATGGCGATGCGATTTGGGTTGCCCAAGGCACCTACTACCCAACCACCACAACAGACCGTTCTATCTCTTTTGCCCTGAAACAAGGGGTGAAAATTTACGGCGGTTTTATCGGAACAGAAACAGCACTAACGCAGCGCAACATTGAACAGAATGAAACCACACTTTCCGGGAATATCGGAAACCCGGAGGGCACTGATAACACTTACCACGTCTTATACGGAACAGGCCTTGACAGCACAACTATTTTGGATGGATTTACGATAACAAAAGGCGTGGCAAATGGCAACAGCCCTCTATCTTCAACGGAATGGGGGGGAGGACTGCTTTTAGAGCCAACATCAGGTTTTTACAATACATGCCCCATTATTCAAAATTGCAGGTTTGAAGAGAATTATGCCTTTTTGGGTGGGGCAATTCATTGTAGATGGGAAATAGGAGATTATTATGTAAACCCAATTATTCGAAACTGCCAGTTTGTTTCAAACAGAGCACAATATTCTGGAGGCGGGATTTATAAAAGCGGGCCGGCTACAATCGAGAAGCCATTTGTAATTGAACAATGCTCATTTTTGAAAAACTCCGCTTTTTATGATAGTGGAGGGGGATTTTTTTTTACATTAACCGGGAATACGAGTATAATTAGGTATTGCGATTTTGAAAAGGATACGTCTAGGTTTTCTTGGGGGGGGGTATTTTTTATAACCATTTTGAGGAAAGCCATTTAATTGTTGAAGCGTGTGAAATTAAAGACAATTATGCCGGAATAGGTGCAGCAATTTATACGGAATATTATTTAAACACTGATAATCCTTTTTGGATAGAAATTCTTAATTGTGATTTTAAAGGCAATAAATCGGGTGATCAGGGGGGGGCAATTTTGTTGAGTGGCGAGGCTGATAGTAAGATTTTTGCTAAGTTTTATAATTGTAACTTCCTTAACAACCGTTCGGGATCCTATGGTACTGCCTTATTGGTTGGCGGGAAGCAAATAACTATTGATCTGGACTATTGCATATTTAGCGATAATGTAGGAATGCCACCGAACCCGAATGGTTCAAGGTATGCGGTGTACATGGGGGGATTAATCACCGAAAGTAAAATCACCAATTGCCTTTTCTCCAACAACGAATCAGCAATCGCAATTTTTTCTCTTCAAAATGCAATGCATACACATTGCATCACAAATTGTACCTTTTTTCAAAATGGTAAGTACGTCATAGATAAGTCAAACTTCCCATTCAGTTCGGGGTATAACAATTGTTATATCACCAATTCGATCTTTGAGGATGACGCCACCTTTGATAGAATGTTCTCAGACAACAGCCTTACATCAGCAAGTATGGATGGGTATTTCATTGACTATTCCTTTGTGAGCCTGGATGACAATGTGACGCCGCAAGGTGCATTTGGTGACCATGTAGTTTTTAAGGCCATACCCTTTTTTGTGGATACCGCAAACAATGACTTTCGCCTTCAAAAATGCTCTCCAGCCGTCAACGCAGGCAACAACCTGATCGTAGATACCCTTGGCATCCTCACTGATCTGGACGGCAACCCCCGCATCCGCTTCGATACTGTGGACATCGGCGCTTACGAGACCCAGGATTCCTGCTTCACCATAAGCAGCAAAGAACCGCAAACAGCATCCATTTCAGCCATACTTTCGCCCAATCCAGCTAGTCCGGGCAGCCCGCTGGATATTCAAGTCTTTGGCTTTAAACATCCAAAAATCGATTGGATCATGCGAGACACTTATGGTCGTGCATTGGCATCGGGAAGTACACAACTTATTGAAAAACAAAATTTTACTACCGTATCACCAACATCACCCGGCATCTATTTTATCGAAATGAGGTCGGGGGGGCAGACGGTTTGGGTGAAATTTGTGGTGACGGGGTAAGCGGATGAAATTTAATTCGATACAAACCAAAACTTCCCGAAAGTTTAAAACTTTCGGGAAGTTAGATTTCGCGAAAACGAAATAGGGTTTGGTAAAAAAATCAAAATTTGCGCCTTCTGGCATAAGCTCGGATAGAAGGGCAATCGTAATCAATCCTCATCCTCCACCACCCCCGTCGGATTACGTTCCCACATCAAATAGGCCTTCAAAAACTCGTTCAAATCGCCGTTGAGGATCGTATCCGGGTTGTGGATCTTGTAGCCGGAACGCAGGTCTTTCACCCAGCGGTCGTCGAGGACGTAGGACCGTATCTGGCTGCCCCATTCGATTTTACTTTTGCCGGCCTCGATTTTGTCTTGCTCAGCCTGCCGCTTGCGCAGTTCAAGTTGATAAAGCCTGCTTTTGAGCATGGTCATCGCAATTTCACGGTTGCGGTGCTGACTGCGGTCCTGCTGACATTCCGCTACAATACCGGTCGGGATGTGGGTGACGCGTACGGCAGATTCGGTCCGGTTCACGTGCTGACCACCGGCGCCAGAGGCTCGGAACACGTCCCAGCGGATGTCGTCGGGATTGACCACGATCTCAATTTCGTTGTCTTCGATGAGCGGATAGACGAAAACGGAACTAAAGGAGGTTTGCCGCTTGCCTTGGGCGTTGAAAGGGCTGATACGCACCAGGCGATGCACCCCGTTTTCGCCTTTTAGCCAGCCATAGGCATAATCGCCTCTTATTTCGATGCTGGCGGATTTAATACCCGCAGTATCGCCTTCCTGTTCAAAAAGGTCTATGACTTTGAAGCCATTGCGCTCGGCCCACATCTTATACATCCGCAGGATCATGGCCGACCAATCGCAGGCTTCGGTGCCACCCGCACCCGCATTGATGGTTAGCACAGCATTCATTGCATCCTCTTTCTGATTAAGTGTGCTGCGGAATTCGGCATCTTCCAGGATGCCCTGGGTGTGCTGGAATTGTGCTTCTACTTCCTCTTCGGAGGCCAGGCCTTCTTTTTGGAATTCAAAAATTCCCTCGAGGTCGTCCAGTTCCCGGGCGAGGGCGGCGTAATCGTCGAGCCATTTTTTGCTCATGCCGATTTTGCGCTGAATACCTTCGGCACGTTTTGGGTCATTCCAGAAATCGGGGTCCAGGGTTTGGTTGCTCAGGTCTTCGACTTCTTTGGCGCGGTTATCCACGTCAAAGATACCTCCTTAGGACCGCCAGCTTGTCTTTCAACTCTTTAAGTTGTTCGATAGTCATTGGAAACGGAAAATTTTAAAATATTTCGATGTAAAAAACGAGTTCTGAATTTGCAGGGATCGATCCTCCTGCGGCCTCCTGGTCGCCGTAAGCGAGCGAGGGCGGGATGAACAAATAGGCTCGGGCGCCGTGATTGAGGTGTAAAACCCCTTCATCGAAACCCGGGATCATTTGACCTGCACCTGCTGGAAACTGAAGCGGTTTACGATGGATAAAGGAATTGTCAAACGGAGTTCCGTCTCTCAGGCATCCATAGTAATGTACCTGAAGCACTTCTCCTTCCTGAACGGTTGGCCCATCACCAATGGCTTCTACCACCATTTTCAAACCTGATGGGAACGCATTAAGTTCATTATTCAGCAATCCAGCGGAATAAGCCTTTGCTTTGGCCTGCACTTTTTGAGCAATCGGCTGGACAGCAGCTTCCAGGACACGGGCTGCCTCGGCTTTTTGTTCCAAGGTCACAATTTCAAGCAACACCACTTCAAAGCGTATTTCTTTTTGCTCCCTTTCTTCCGGCGGAAGATATTGACGCATGTTTTCATCCACATTTTGGAAAATAGTCAGGCTGTCGCCGATCGCCATCAACAAGCCTGCGTCCATCAGGGGAGGGTAGTGGTTGACCTCTTCGTCCGGGCCCGGAATATCAAAACGATAGGCGCCGCCTGGATTTTTTTTAGAGCTGCTGAGCAAAAAATTTCCTACATAAACATCCACATTCGCAATTATGGCCTCTCCTCGCTGAGGCTTTTTCCCTTCTTTTTTAAGGTGATGGAAATACCGGTAACCATGCTCGGTGGTGCTCTGAGCTTGTGCTTTGGTTATGCAAAACACCAGAAATATCGCGAGTAAAACTTTGAAATTCAACATTTTGAGAGAATGATGAAGAGTGATGTATGACGTATGATGTATGATGTATGAAATGGCGCCAGGGTTTCAAATGGATTTACGAAGAATATCCTTTATTTCATTTTTCGACGCAAAACCTCGTAGGTTTCAAAAACCTACGAGGTTTACGATGGCTGCAAATTGTATTTTGCGCTTTATTACTGACCCATTTCAATGTAGAATACCAGGTCAGTATTCGGTGGAATGTCTGCACCAGCGCCTTCGCTGCCGTAGCCAATTTTGCTTGGAATGAACAACAAGGCTTTGCCCCCTTTGTTGAGCAATTTCATGCCTTCGTTAAAACCGGTAATCAAGCCGCCGACAGTGAACGGGGCTGGTCCGCCACGGTCGAAAGAATTGTCGAACATGACCCCGTCTGATTTTCTCACACCGTAGTAGTTTGTCATGATCTTGTCGCCGTCTTTAACAGCATCGCCAGTACCCTGTTCGATGATCACATATTCAAGGCCAGTTGCTGTCTTTTTAAGATTTGCAAGTTTTTTGCCCTTGTAGTCGGCCAGCATGGTTTTGACCATCTCTGCGACAATCATTCCTTGCGCTTTAGCACCTTCTGCTGCCTTCATTTCATCCTCCTGGCGCTTTTGAATCATCTCTGGGGTAATGATATCCTCCAGTTTTACCTCATAGCGGATTTCTTTTACTTCGCCAAAGGATTTTGGAATCCCCTTTTTCATGATAGAGTCCAGGGGTTGAATGACCGTGGCACTGTCGCCCTTTGCCATCAAAATAAGGGCTTCGAAAACTGCAGGCACCTTGCCCTTCATCAGACTGGAATCAGGCAAGGCAATTTCACGTGCACCGCCTGCGTCGCGGATGGTACTTTGTACGAGGGAGTCGTTCACCCATGTATTTACATTGATGAGTACGGTGCTACCATAAGTGGCTTTTGGGCCTTCAAGTCTGGTGTGATTGATGACACGGTTGCCACCAGCAGTGGTTACTTCTTTGCCTTTTTGGCAAGCCAATTGGCTGGCAGTAAATAGCGTCAAAACAGACAAAATCAATAAGTTGCGCATTCTTGTCGAGTTAAGTGAATGATAGTTGAGTTAATTTGCCAAAATCTGATCTTTGTATTCTGGCAATATGCTTTTGAATTTTTCGATGGTGGCTTTAAGGCTATCGTGGGAATAGGCCCCGGAAGCGTTTTTGTGGCCGCCACCTTTAAAGTGTTTTTTGCAAATTTCTTGTACGTCAATGTTGCCTTTTGAACGAAGACTAAGTTTTACCACCGTAGGCTGATTGTGAATAAAGGCTGCAATACGCACGTCCTTCACACTGAGGAGATAGTTCACAATGCCTTCTGTATCGCCTCTTTGAATGTCAAACTGCTCGTAATCCTTTCGAGAAAGCCATATCATGGCAGTTTTGAATTCCGGATAAAACTCCATCCGGTTGCAAAGGCAATGGCCCAAAAGTCGAAGGTTTTTTTCTTTTTGGGAATTGAAGATCATATCCTGAACAGCGGTGTCATCCATGCCGCGTTCTACCAGATCAGCGGTAATTCTAAAAATATCCGGGTTTGTGGCATGGCGAAATGAGCCGGTATCGGTCACGAGACCTGTATAGATGCACTTGCCAACTGTATTGGGGATAATTTTAGCGCGGTCGCCAAGCCCTTCAATGAAACGGTAAACCAGTTCGCAGGTGCTGCTGGCCGAGGGTTCCGAAAAAACAAAATCAGCAATAGGGTCCGGGTAAAGATGGTGGTCAATCATGATGCAAGGCACTCTGATGTTCCGTACATAGTCGCCTAGTTTGTCAATTCGCTCTAAAGCGTTGAAATCCAGAAAGATAAATAAGTTTTTTTTATTAATTACCTGCTTACATTCTTCAGGTTGCAGATCCCAGATCAGGATATCGCCTGCTCCGGGCAAGGCTTCAAATTCTTCAGGATATTCAGAGGGGAACAGGATATGCACGTTGTGGCCGTACTGTTCAAGGTAATGCCGCATTGCCAGGGAACTACCAATCGCATCGCCATCAGGGTTGCGGTGCGAGAAAATCGCAACGTTTTGTGGAACTTGAATTATTTGACGCAGTGCGCTTGGGAATTCCATGTAAGAAGCAGTTTTAACCGCTGTAGTTTTGGTGAAAACCGGGGCTGTTTTTCAACAATTTAACATAACCGCAAAAAACGGTCACAAAAGTACATGATTCGCAGTGAACTGCCGTTTTTGCCAGAGATTATTTTTTTAAAAACCTTTTTATTCACCCCATTTAAAATATAATCTTGAAATACCTTTGCGACCCTCCTACATCATACATCCTACATCATACATAAAATAATGGCAAGCAACCGCACATTCACCATGATCAAGCCCGACGCAGTTCGCGCCGGCAACATTGGCAACATCCTTCAAATGATAAACGCTGCGGGCTACCGTATCGTTGCGATGAAACTCACGCAGCTCAGTCTGTCAAAAGCGGGCGAGTTTTATGCCGTTCACCGCGAGCGTCCGTTCTATGGCGAACTCTGCGAATTCATGAGCAGCGGCCCGATCGTGGCGGCTATTTTAGAAAAAGACAACGCAGTAGAAGATTTCCGCACACTGATCGGTGCTACCAATCCGGCAAACGCCGCTCCTGGCACCATTCGCGCCAAATACGCCACCAGCGTAGGCGAAAATGCCGTGCATGGTTCAGACAGCGATGAGAACGCGGCGATTGAAGGCGCGTTTCACTTTGGCGGGGTAGAACTGTTTTGATTTTTACAACTTTCCGAAAGTTTGATCTAGAAACCATAAAGCCCGTTGCAAATCAATGATTTGTAACGGGCTTTATGGTTTTTTTGGGGAATTTGGGCAGAACAATTTATTTTAATGTCCAATGTCCAATGTCCTCAATACATCATCAGCTTACGGGAAGCAGTGCCAAACGGTGTTTCGAGGCGACAAGTGTAAAAACCCGGCTCCCGGAGATCGGCGCGGTGGAGTACGATGTGATTTTCGCCATGCTGGAAGTTGCCTGTTTTGGCGCTCACTTCATGGCCAGAGGTATCAAATATTCGGAGAAAAACAAAGGCGGCGGCTGGTAGGCGAAACCACAAGTTGGTCATCTCAATAAAAGGATTAGGCGAGTTCTGGAAAAGTTCTACGCTTCCTTCGGCGGTTTTGGAGGGTTGGGGTTGGATCTGAAATTCTGCAGCGGTCATGATTTTAGTTCTTGTGCGACCGAAAGCG
>JBJXGO010000165.1:0-4388 GCA_046160345.1 Saprospiraceae bacterium | reverse complement strand
GCAGAATGGCATCTTTCTCTTGCAGCGTTTGATAATATTGTTCCATGGCATTTACATCGGTTGTGATATAAGGGGCCAGTTGTTGGAGTGTCGCTCTTCGGGTGTTTAAATCCTCAAGGGATGGGTTTGTTAGCCCATCTGGAAGGCCGCCAAACTGTTCGCAATATGTGCTTGATGGATCTGAAAAAACACCTGTTTTTTGAAAATTACCTAGAGTTAGCGGTTCGGGATCACAATCCATTGGAGGTTCCGTTGCCTGATAAAAGTAAGTGAAATGATCCGTAATGCCCCAAGTCTGGATGTCAATCTGCACGCCTGGATCTGTAAAGCAGTTCGCGGCGGGCCTTTCTTTTTCGCCCTGCAAAGCAGCCACGTTCCCGTTTACCAAGGGGAAAAATGAATTGGTCAAAAGGAAGTCATCACCGCCCGCGGCCATCTTAAAGTCGTTGTAAAAAAACTGCATCTCCTTGTTTTCGCCAATGGCAAGGATGCCATAACTGGTGCCTCCATCAAAGGTGTTGCAGCCGATCTGGTTTTGGTTGAACACGTTGTTGAAGCCAGAATTGGATGCCCTGCCCCCAATCCGCACACTTGTGAAGAGGTTGCCCGCTATCCTGAAATTGCTTGCGCCATCTACGATGACACCATGTTGGCCGCCAGAAAAGTTGTTGTTGATCACGTCCAAAGAAAACTTGCCAGCAGACATCCCTCCATACATTCCTGTCGAGAGCGAGGCATTGATGTGAAATTCATTGTTCAGGAATTCGTTTTCTATTTCTCCTGCAGCACCTATTTGAATCTTGCTGCTCATTGGGTAAGTAGCATAACTGCTCACGCCGGTTTCATTGTCCTCAAATTTGGATTCGTTGAAGACGTATATCCCGGCATCATAAGTTCGTATGCCCTCCCTGTCTTTATTGTTGAATGTGCATTGGTCAAATGTAATCCCGTTGGTTTCCCGAATGGTGACGCCTTCCGTATTGGCAAAGGCTTCTCCTAACTCTGTGAATGAGGTAGCGATGAACCTACTCTTGTTGGTAGCGGTAGGGAAGGGCTTGTAGGACATAAATTCTACTTCCTTTCTATTGTTCCGAAACTTGGCCAAATTTGTCCGCACCAATCCGCCCCAAAATTCGGACCCATACCCACCCCCTGCACTGATGCCCGTTTGTGCCCACTCGATAATGCCCCCTTGCAGCCAGACAATTCCAGCCCGATTTGGATTTGTCAAAGCAAACCAATGCTCCGGTTGCACCAATTGGTTGTTGCCCAGTACCTGAACTCCATTCCAATCGTGTGTTTCGCAGGCTCGCGTCAATATGCCTCCGCTTTCTACTTTCAGCCGGGCATTCCGTTCCACTAAAATCCGGCTGCCTTGGGGCATCCCGACTTTTGCTGTTACGAGCAGTTCTGCGCCCGAATGGATGATGATGTCGCCGGGCATATCCATGTCGGTGTTGAATGTTGTATTATCGGATATCTCTGTAATGATTCCAGAAGAGGGTATTATCAGGCAGTTTTGAAGGATTTGCGTTTCAGCGATGGTTTTGCGCATTCTTTGCCCTTGACCCAAGGTAAAGTAAGGAGCACAATCAGGATGTGTAAAGGCCATAATATTGCTTGTATTGGGATGATAAGACATCCCGTTGGCATCTGTTGCTGGGGGGGTATAGAAGTTGTTGCTACAATCTTGGAAGGTTAATCGCTGGCCAGTCCAGTTGCAATTTTCCATGAACAGCGAAGTATAGAAAAAACTCGGATCAGCCGGCGTGTCTTCTACATAATCACCACACATGTCGCTAATTGTGCCATCAACCAATTCGGGGCATTGGTTCAAATCATAGTCCGTGCCCTGACTGGCGCTAGGGGTACATATTATCTCATTGACAGTGCCATGCATAGTGTGCCAAAGCCCGAGGCAATGCCCCATTTCGTGAGAGACCACATAGGACTTTGGCAACGCAATATTAAAAGGTTCGATACCAAAATGGCCTCCTATTTTAAACATCGCACCAGGAACGCTCTCCGCCCTACCTCCTCCGTCAATTATCTCATCCGCCAAGAGATAAACGTCAATGCCATCCGAATGACGGTTGTAATCGTAGAAATCACAAAACTCCCCCCCATTATAGGGTTGATCCAAAATCCCACTCGAGGGCATTACATCCACTTCGCAAACTGGGGCAAAAAAGATATTGTGCGGGTTGAAATCGCTGTTCAACCTTGCTATGATCTCTTCGATCTCAGGATCGGTCTGGGAGATTTCGCCACTTGTACTTTGTACAACGTGTATGTACAGCCTAAGAAAATATGGCCCTGGGTAATCGTTGCCATTTCCTTGTGGTGGAGGGGAGAAGTTTGAAGGCCCGGGGCCCAAGGCAGATGTTTGGCAAAAACTTTCGACCTGACTCCATATTGGGGATGTAGCAAACGCGAAGGAGATGATGAATAAGAGTGCCAGTTTTTGAAATTTATGGAGAATAGTGTTCTGATCAATCCTTATGGGTTTCATGATGAAAGGAATTGTTAGAGGATAAAAAAATCGCTTGGGGTTGTGTCAAAAGGGTCGATGGCCAAAATATTGCCAATTTTTATTTCGAATTCTTGGGCATAGGCCTTCCAGGTTTTAAAAACCTGGAAGGTCTGGCACTCAAAATAAAATAAAATTTGGATTCCAGTCAAAGGGTGTGACTTTTTACACAACCCCGAAAGCTTGGAATTAGGGATCGTAGTGGCTATCGCTGAACAACAACTTTCACAAACTCCCGGAAATCAGCACCAAAGACTTCTATAGTATAGATACCTACAGACCAAGCACTTGCATCTAAACGGGCCGTGCCGCCAAAAGCCTGTGCTTGGTGTACGAGCCGACCATAAGGGTCAAATACCCGAAGCATACAAGGCCCGTCAGGGAAGGCGACGGTCAGCTGCCCCGTAGTCGGGTTCGGGTTGGCATAGACGATCTTTCCCAAATCTGTAGTGCGATCACCACCGGGACGCAGCTGGTCTCCTCCGTTTGTACCATCCACGATGGCCTTTGCGACCTGGATATAAAGCTGGCAATTGGATGGGTAACTGCTCAAATCCGGCGACCACAAATCGGCTACTGGCTGGAAGCCCGATTCAGCCGCTTCGAAGTCTTCCAATCGAAGTTGCTGATAAGCAGTATGCCAGGCATCTCCAACACCGTTGGTGCCGCCACCAGAAAGTGCGACGTTGCAATCGGCCTCCGGCCCTTTCCCGCTGAGGTTGGTAGCTGAGGTGAATTCCTCGGTATTGCAGGCAATAGGTGCGCGAACTGCCGTTGGCAAAGTGGTTACCGCGACCGGGACGGTGCAGGCTACGCTGCGGATGTCCATGAAAGTCGCCGGCGCGGGCTGCGGCGTGTTGATGTCGGAAACGCACCACCAGTTTTCGCGCATAGGGATAGGCAGCGCAGGTATTTTGGCGACATAGCAAAGGCTAAAATACAAATCGCCGCAGCCTCCAGTGCAATCGCGTAGGAAAGTGTTTGGCTCGCCCCCATCAAGCGGGTGCTGCTGGGCGTTGATGGCATCAATCATCAGGGTTACGTCTGTGCCAAACACGCCAAAGTCATTGTGGAGCAGCGCGGCACAATCCATCAACACAAGCCCCTCGGTAACGGTGCCGTCCATATAAACACCTACCTGGCTCCTTTGGATAAAAGAACCATTGAGGAGGAACACGTTGGATGGCCCGGCCATAAGATTGGTGGCAACAATGCCTATCGGGTTGAACGTCATCCCGGAATTGCGCATGACGAAAAGCGGCACATCGTCCAAAAACACCCCACAATGATAATCTAATGCACCATTTGATGGGCTAAAAGGCCCAGGAATGTTGCTGCCGTTGCCGTTGAAATTGCTGCCTTTCACCACGGCTTGATCCACGCTGTGCAGCTCAAGCCCATATTCAGAATCCGATTCCGATTCCCAGGTACTGCCCCCAATGGTGAGTGTAGGACGATTGGAAATGGTCGCGCCACTCCAGGAGTATTTTTCAAATGTGCAGTCTGTAATCCAAAAGCCTCCCCCGCCGCCGTCGGCGATGATGCCAGTTTGAATGTCGTTGAATTTACAAGCCCCGAAAATATGAACATTGGACAGGGTGCTGGATACCGGGGTGTTGTAGTCTTTGAATTCGCAACGGCGGAAAGCGAGGGAGGCAGCCCCCATAGCCGTCACGCCAACATAGTCTTGGTTCACATCGATACCGGGGCCGGCCAACTCCACATCGTCCATGAGGCACCTGCCGCCCTCGTTGATGTACAAGCTGCCCCAATTAGTTTCCATTTTGCCCTGCTTCCATATAACGCCGTGGTTCGGCTCAATGGAGAGACCGCCGCTCAGCCGTACAAAGCGGTGGCC
>JBJXGO010000164.1:0-24328 GCA_046160345.1 Saprospiraceae bacterium | reverse complement strand
AATTCGCATTGCCGATCCGATTGTTGCAGGTAGTTTGATTTTGATTCAACATGGCCCCGCCGTTATTATTCGAGTATGGATCTGTATTCCCATCCAGGAAAATCAAGGTGTCATTATTATTCACCAGGAACATGGTAATGGCCATATCCATTTCAAAAACACCGTTCACCCGGTTCATCGTAGTATTCATGGCTGACTCTGCTGCCGGGACGGTTCCTCCGTGATAATCAGCGTATTCGCCCGTACAGGCCAGGGCAAGTACATATTCGCGCAATTTGCAGTCGCCCTGATCGGGGATTGGATTGTTTTTGATCTCCTTTTTAATTTCCTCTTCTGCCTCGCATATCCAGGTTTTACCAGCAGGCTTTGGGTAGTCTTTTTTGAAATAAACGGTATAATGTTCCCGATCCCCAAAACTATAAGGGTCTATAAACCAGTCGCCGCCCTTACCCCGGAGCACTTGAGCATGAAATCCATGAAGGGTCAGGTCGCATTTCAGCAGGGCGCCGGGTTCGTCGATGCCTGTACCTGTATAGCAGCGAATATTTGGGTGTTTCGCCTGCAATTCTGGCATCATGACCGGCGATTCAGTGAGCAAAAACCGGCTCATATGTCCATCAGGTGTTGGCAGTTCAATCGTCAAAGTATTGCCTACTGCTGCCGGTGTGAAGCGCCTTGGGGCGGCAGCAAGCAAGGGCTGCAAAGCATTCAGGTCGATTTTTACGGTTCTGTAAAGTCGAGGCACAATTCTACGCTCGCCGATGGGTGGGATCTTTGATTCTGGAATATCGTACCAGAAGTTTTGAGCGAATACCCATGCTGGTACAAAAAGCATGATTGAAAGGAATAACCTTTTCATAACGGGGATGCTTTCAAGATGAAAAACAAAGCAAAAGTGACAATAAATTTTCTTGTGATCGCCTTAAAATTTGTTTTTTATCGTTTTCAGCATGACGAAGTACCGTATGAAAAGCATATTTCTTTTAAATGAGTTTGAATTGGAAAATAATTACAACCATGACCGGGGTTACATTTGCGCCCGCTTGCGTCAGAAAATTAATTGAAAATCGATCAAACATGAAGCACTTCGGTTTCCTCCCCAACTTTTTTCTACTTGCCATGCTTGGGCAGCTGTCTGCACAGGTTGTCCGAACCGATACTTTGCCACGCGGTGGAGCCTGGGCTACTTTGGAAGTTATTGATGGAGACAGCACCTTTCTCATGTCGCTCCACCCGGCGCGTTTGGTAGCTCCGAGGAAGTTCAAGGATCTGGAAGAGCAAAAACAATTCCGTCGTTACTTTTGGGCGGCCCGGCGGGTTTACCCTTATGCCGTTCAAGCAGTGGGGCTCTATAATGAGATCAAG
This sequence comes from Saprospiraceae bacterium, assembly GCA_046160345.1. Taxonomy (GTDB): domain Bacteria; phylum Bacteroidota; class Bacteroidia; order Chitinophagales; family Saprospiraceae; genus M3007. The sequence continues at coordinate 22,963 of JBJXGO010000164.1, read as the reverse complement.
GAAGAAACTGATGGCATGAACAAGCGTAAACGCAAGCGGTATATGCGGCACGAACATCAGGAATTAAAAGAAGACCTCACTGAACGCCTGAAAAAACTTTCCAAAACCGAGGGCAAAGTGTTGGTAAAAATGATTGAGCGTGAATTGGATATGCCCTTTTACGATCTGATCCGAAGTACTCGGGGTGGTGCAACCGCTGCATATTGGAACACCATGGGCAAATTCTGGGGTTACGATCTTAAAGAAGGCTACCGCCACGGCGACGATCCGCTACTGGACGAGGTTTTTATTGATTATGATTTTGGAGATCCGTTGAAGTAGAATAGATTGGGAAGTAGTTGTTTCAACCTGTTAATATCCTCTGTTGCTTGTGAAGTAACAGGGGATGTTAACTTTACGCTTGAGGCTTGGCAATTTGAATTTTATTAAATACTTTCGTACACGGCTTTGCCCTGATTTTTTTTCAATGTATGCGGCACTGCTCCATTAACCATGCTAATCCATTCTTCTTCTTATGCAGTGTGTCTTATGCAAAGTTTTGCTCCGTAGATATGTACTTCTATGGGACAAACAAGTTATTATTCACGCATCAAACTTTCAAAATCATGAAACAAACAACAAAATCCCTTTCCGTATTTTGGTCATGGTGTCTTGTGCTGGGACTTTTTGCGGGGTTGCTCCAGTATCAGGGGCACAAGAATGTGGCACAGTAAGCGGTAGCATTGGCTCACTCAGCGGGATAACAAGCCCTACGCCGCCAGGGCCGTTCTACATCCGCATATACATCCATACCATACACCATACCAATGGTTCTGACGGGCAAGACCTCGATGATATAGAAGCAATGCTCTCTGTCTTGGAGACCGACTTTAGTCCACACAACATCTTTTTTGTTTGGGATTGTGCCATTTATAAGATCAATGACGACAACCAGTACAACCAAATACCAGAACACTTTTTTAATTTAGCCCTGCCCCTTGCATTGCAAGATGGTATCAATTTATTCCTCTTGGCAGACAATGCAAATCCAGCCACAAGTGCTGTCGGGACAGCCAGCAACATCCCCGGCAATAGATTGTGGATGAAAGGCAATATAAGTTCGCGGATTATTTCTCACGAGATGGGTCATTGCTTAGGACTTTACCACACTTTTCATGGCACGGGCGAGCCGGGAAGCTGCGCAGAGTTTTCAAACCCAAATCTTGATCCGCAAAATGGTTGGGACTGCGGGGATTTTGTCCCGGCTACCCCCGCAGACCCCAACATGAATTTCTGTGTTGACGACGTATCTTGTGAGTGGATTGGCACGAGGCCATTACCGACCGTTCCTTGTGTCCCTTTTGGCCCAAACAACCCACCGCCTACTGACTTGGAAGGAGACGGATCCCCTTTTCAACCCGATACCCGCAACATCATGGCCTATACCACAAACAGTTGTAGGGATCATTTTACAACAGGCGATGATGCAAATGAAGACGGCCAAGGCCATCGCATGCGAAGTATAATAGCAATGGCTCCTATTTTGCAGGCAGTCACAGTGTCAATGCCCCCGGCAGGCTTGGTGACCACAGATGTATTTGCTAGCACCTCATACTCCAACCCCATGTCCATGCCCGGTGACATCGTCATTCACTCCGGGGCGCAGCTGACCATTGCCAATGACGTATACATGCCCCTCGGAAGCCGGATACTGGTGAAGCGCAACGCAAGGTTGAAAATTATGGACACAGGCAAAGTGACGCGCAACGACTGCTCTCCCCACTGGAACGGAATTCAGGTATTGGGCAATGGCTCGCTTGTGCAACCGACTCATGATGCCTCCCTGACCAACGAAGACCAAGCAGGTATCGTGTGGGTAAATGGCGGCACAGTGGAATGGGCCCGTTTGGGCGTAACTGCTGGGGGAGGCTATGGCCCCGAATTTTGGGGCGGGGTGATTTACACCGAAAACGAGGCCACCTTTAGCAAGAACCGCAAGGCAGTGGAGTTCATGGCTTACCCCGCATTCTCTAACAAAAGCCGCTTTATCAATACCACTTTTGAAAAGGGAAACAGCACTTTTGCCAACACGGAAGGGGCCACAATCTGGGCAAATAAGGGTATTGAGTTCGAGACCTGCAGATTCCTGGGCTTTCACGATGAGGGCATCCGCACTTACGACGCTTCTATAAAAGTGTACAATGCCAATGAGTTCGAGGGCAACAAATACGGCATCACCGCTTATGCAACCATGCCGATGAATTTTTCCCGCTTGGAGATAGGGGGCAAAAACTACACCCCGAACGAGTTTGAAAACAACCAGTTCCATATCCAAGCCTCGCTCTCAAACAGTTGGTATGGCTCGATAAGCGATGGGAAATTTGACCTCCATGTCATCCACAACAACTTCTCAGGAGGCTATATAGGGGTATATGTAGAAGGGCCAACCATTTACGAGATCGGTGGAAATCTATTTTCGTCCGTGCCGAAAAGTTGTTGGCTCAACCACACCCATTACAAGAGTTTTGGGGAGAACAGTTTTGTGGCCTGCAACCGCAATGAAGGCAACCAATTGGGCATACTGGCAGTAGGGGAGAACCATTTCATGTACTTCTTGAGCAACGAATTTGCATTGGCTTCAGACGGTGTTGATTTTATGTTACTTAATTCCTTTACGCTGGGGCTGGAGGGTGCGATTGGTTTTGTTCAAGGAAGCGCAAACGCGCCAGCAAGCAACTGTTTCACGGCCCCCGGCCAAGAAACCGACATCCTGACCTTTGGAATCACAGAACCTTTTGTTTATTATCATCACAGCATAGATCCCCCTGAATGTCATGCTACGCCGATGACTCCGGGGCATTATACACCAACTAACTCAGGTGCGGATAATCCCCCAATTGACTGCGAAAATTTTGGTGGCATCCCTGGGGCGTTCGAAAACCCGACCCCGGGAGACTTGTACACTAGGCGGCAGCAGTTGCAGCAATTGTACCCGCTCATCGGCGCTGACCAGAATGCCAAAGCGGAATACTACCGGGTAATGGACGAAAAAAACGCCATCCTTCGCATATTGGTCGAGCAGTATAGCGCGCTGGGACAACACACTACGGCAGAGGGGTTTTTGTTGGGTGAAAACTCAACGGAAGGCAACCGTGGTATTTTTGGATTGCGGGCGCGGAGAGGAGATTATGCTGGGGCGACTGCATTCTTGAATCAAATGCCAACCCCCACAAGCGAAGATGTAGCGTTCAAAGATATCCAGAACATCAACCTGCTGCGTCTGCAAAACCCGGCAATGTTTGCTTTGAGCGCAACCCAAGAAACCTATCTGCTTTCGGTTGCAAATGGGTACTCACCCAACAATCGTGGCTATGCCCGAGCCTTGCTCGGCTTGCTGAAAGACAGGCGTTTTGAGCCAGATGAAATAGAAATGCCTTTCGGGGGAGAACGACCATCATCGGGCAGGCTGTCAGACGAGTCTGTTTCAAGCACATTGAGAATCGTACCCCTGCCCGCTACTTCGTTCGTACAGATAAGCTGGCCAACGCTTTCCCAAGGGGCAGAGGCCAGATTGGTGCTCTCCGATATGTTGGGCAAAAAAGTGGGGGACTTGAGTTTATCCCCAACTTCTAATGAGCAGACATTGGAACTTAGCCAACTGCCCGCTGGTGTTTATTTTGTGGCTATTATTGATCATGGGCGGGTAATCCATTCTGGAAAATTGATTGTGCAGCACTAAACCTCTCTCACCGAGTGGCTCAATCGAAAGCGAGTCACTCGGTTCCTTTTATGAATCTATGCGAACCATAACATTGGCCCTCACCCTTGTGCTTTGCTGCGAAGAGTTGCAATCACAAACCACTACATTTTCAAAGATTTTTTCCAACTACCCGCTCAATGGTGAAAATGGTTGGATTGTCAAAGAGATATCAGATGGATACTTGGCCCTATCCACATCCAACCCAAGCCCCAGCAACGTTTATACGATGCTGAGCAAATTGAATACGGAGGGGGATATTGTTTGGTTTAAAGAATACCCCTTCTATCCAGGAGGATTGCAATGCATGGTTCTTGACGATAGCTTAATCTACATCTCTGGATTCTCTGGTTTTGTAGATCAAGGGAAAGACTCTCAATTTATACTCTACTGTTTGGACAAAGAGGGAGAAATAATCTGGAATAAGTCATATGGAGATACATTGGTGCTGGAACATTTTCCGAACCTCTGCAAAACACCTGATGGGGACTTAATGCTTTATGGAGACAGGTACAGGTATACGGATCCTGATCATTGGGTGACCAAACTGATTAAAGTGGATTTGCTGGGCAACAGGCTATGGGAGCGGGAATACGGTTGGCAGTTTGATTGGAATATCCGTATGAATACCCTCCCCGAAAAAGACGGCGGCTACACCATTTCCTACAACAAATGCGACATAGATACCATCTGCGGAGTGACCTCACAAGGCGGCATCACGCGCCTCAACGCAGAAGGGGAAGAAGTATGGTCTATTACCTTGCCAGCACCACCTCTTGCAGCCAGCCAGCCTTACATTGCAAAGATGGACGGTGGGCTTATCGCAGTTTATTGGCAACAACATGTGGAATCCATTATCTCCGACCCGGCCCACTACTTCTTAGACTCCATCGGTACAATCTTAGATACCCAATTGCTTTATGACGATCGTGGTCGTTTTACTTATGGTATTGCCGGGGTTCCCGGTAGAGGGTTGGTGGGTACTGGCCAGATGTATATGCTGGTCGAACCAGACTATCCGCTCGGTGGCAGGGTCTATTTCATCAACAACGACCGGGACTTTGTTTGGGAAAGGATGTACAACGACCCGCGTTTTGACAGCTATGGCTCAAAATTGAACAACGTCATCCCCACGAGCGATGGCGGCTTTGCCGCCATTGGATTGATTTACAACTATATGACAGGTGTGTTTGAGACGCACAGTTGGATATTGAAACTTGATTCCTCGGGCTGCCTTGTGCCCGGCTGTAGTGAAAATACCATCATCACTGACACCAAGGAGGCCGTTTTCCTGCAAGCCGAAGGGGTGGTGGTCTGGCCCAACCCTGCCAGCCAGTGGGTCAGCGTGGCGTTCCCGCCAGGGTTCCGTCACGATGCCAGTGACCGCCTGCTTCTGCTTTCCGCTGAAGGGCGAAGCCTTCGAAGTATGCCAGTTCAAGCCGATGTCGAGCATCTTTTGCTCCCGCCCGAACTGGCAGAGGGCATTTTCTATCTTGTGTTGCAAAGGGGGAACGAGGTGGTATTTTCGAAAAAGATGGTGAAGCAATGATAAAAAAATGAGCAATTCGATAAATCCTATGCGAACCATAACATTGGCCCTCATGCTTTACAGCGAAGGTTTGCAATCACAAACGAATACCTTTTCCAAAATCTTCTCCAATTATCCACTCACGGGAGAGAATGGATGGATGATAGAGGAGGTAGGGGATGGCTATTTTGCGTTGTCATGGGCTGTTTGCTTTGGAGATCCCAATGAAGCGTGCGCGATGCTGACAAAGATGAATCCGGAAGGGGACATACTCTGGTTCAAGCAATACCCCTTCTACCCCGGCGGGCTTCAGTGCATGGTTGTGGATAACAATTTGATGTATATCTCAGGGTTCAATGGGTTTGTGGGAGTTGGCGAGGACCAATATTTTATACTATACTGTTTGGATTTAGAGGGGAACGTACTATGGAACCGTACCTACGGTGATTCGACACAACTCGAAGTGTTCCCAAATCTTAGTAAAATACATGACGGGAACTTAGTCCTCTATGGTAGTAAGTATCGTAACACGGAGCCAAGCCATTATGTGGATAAGCTTGTTAAGGTGGATTTGCTGGGCAACCTTTTGTGGGAACGAGACTTCGGTTGGCAATTCGATTGGAATTCGCGAGAAAACATCCTCCCCGAAAACGACGGCGGCTATACCATTTCTTACAACAAGTGCGACATAGATACTATCTGTGGGGTTACGTCACAAGGCGGGGTCACCCGCCTCAATGCCGAAGGGGAGGAAGTGTGGTCGCTTACCCTTCCAAGTCCACCCGCAGCCAGAACCCCGCCCTATATCGCACATATGGACGGTGGGATTATTGCAGCTTATTGGCAGCAGGTGGTGGAAAGCATCATATCCGACCCGGCGCACTACTTCATAGATTCTACTGGGGCGATCGTGGACACACAATTGCTTTACGATGATCGAGGCCGTTATACCTATGGCATTGCGGGTGTCCCCGGCAAGGGGATGGCGGGAACTGGGGTAATGTACATGTTGATCCCGCAAGTCAACCCATTAGGTGGCAGGGTCTATTTCATCAACAAGAACCGGGACTTTGTTTGGGAAAGGATGTACAACGATCCTCGTTTTGACAGCTATGGTTCGACCCTGTACAACATCATCCCTACAAGCGATGATGGATTTATGGCTATCGGTACTATCATCAACAACATGACAGGAGTGTATGAGACGCACAGTTGGATATTGAAACTCGATTCCATGGGCTGCCTCGTGCCAGGTTGTAGCGAAAACACCATCATCACTGACACCAAGGAGGCTGTTTTCCTTCAAGCCGAAGGGGTGGTGGTCTGGCCCAACCCTGCCAGCCAGTGGGTCAGTGTGGCGTTCCCGCCAGGGTTTCGCCACGATGCCCGCGACCGACTGCTGCTGCTCTCCGCCGAAGGGCGCAGCCTCCGAAGTGTGCCAGTTCAAGCCGATGTCGAGCATCTTTTGCTCCCGCCCGAACTGGCAGAGGGCATTTTCTATCTTGTGTTGCAAAGGGGGAACGAGGTGGTATTTTCGAAAAAGATGGTAAAATCAAGACCGTAGGCAATAGCAGAACGCAGTGGCACCAGGCACTATGAGCTATCTCGGAGCTCTGACTGCGAACCGCTATTGCTCAACCCTTTGCGAGACAAAATACATCGCAATCTCTCCCTTGTTCTTCGCCGGAAGTTTGCCCCGGAACGTGCAATGAAACACATCACGCACCTTTTCCCAGTTCGTTTCTGAGATATTGATCTTCCCGGGCTCACTGCCTTGTTCGAGCCGGGCAGCGATATTGACGGTATCGCCCCAAATGTCGTAAGCGAACTTGTGGCTTCCCACCACGCCTGCTACCACCGGGCCAGTGTTGATACCGATGCGCATTTCAAAAAAAGGCTTCCCGGCTGCGGCTTTTTTTGCAGCTAAGGCCCCAATGGCTTGTTGCATTTCCAGGGCAGCCCGGACGGTATCCAGTGCATGGGTTTCGTTGGGTTCAGGAAGGCCTCCCGCGCACATATAGGCGTCGCCAATGGTTTTAATTTTTTCCAGCCCATGGCGGACTACAATCTCATCAAAAAGCCGGAAATGCTCGTCTAACTCCTTTACCAAATATTCCGGCGACATGGTTTCTGCAATGCTGGTGAAGTTTTTAAAATCCGTGAAAAGCACCGTAACCGATTCATAATAAACGGGTTTTACGGTACCATTGACTTTTAATTCCTCGGCTGTTTTTTCGGGCAATATGTTTTGCAGCAGGGTGTCGGCGCGTTGTCGCTCGCGTTCTATGGTTGCATTTTGGGCTTTCAAAAGGCGGTTGGCACGGGCGCGAAGCCGGTTTCGGCTGAACAAAAGCCCTACCAATAATGTCAACAAGGCGGCACCTCCAATGAGTGCGTTTCTGATGGTACTTACACGGTCTAGCTCTGCCTTGCGCAGCGCGGCATTTGCCTTTTCCCGATCAAGGGCCAATTGGCGTTCCTGGACCGACGTAAGCGCTTGCTGGGTTTCAATATTTTGCGCACGTTTCACATCCATCGCCTTGAAACGAGCATCATTGTATTGTTTTGCGTAATCGTAAGCTTTTGCGTAATCGCCCAATTGGGCGTAAGCGCGCGCAAAATCCTTCAAGGCGCTGAGTTTGTAATTTTCATTGCCTACAACATCAGCAATCTGGGCATAAAGCTTTATATATCGAAGCGACTCCTTGGGTTTGTTGAGTCGGGAATATACGTCGTTGAAGGTGTTATAAGTATTGAGCAATCCGGGCTGATCATCCAGATCCAGCAGGATTCGTTCCGATTCTCGCAACACTTTAAGCGCTTCCGGATACCGTTTGAGGTGTTTATAAGCATCTCCGAGGTTGTTGCATACCGTAGCGATGCTGGTACGGTCTTCAGCGGCCCGAAAAATATCGAGTGCTTGTAAGTAGTATTGAACGGCTAATTTAGAGGAATCCTCACTCCCCAATTCATCCAGGGCATTACCAAGATCCACCAGCCCATCCGCAATATCAAAGGAATCGCCCAGTTTTTGGCGCAATTGTAAAGATTGCCAGTACCAATCTCTTGCCTTATCAAACATGTCCAAGTCATACCGATTGTGCCCCAATTGTGTATAAATTTTAAATTTGGTGGGCAAATCACCTTTGTTTTCAATCAGGAGACGTGCCTTGTTCAATTCTCCAAATGCCTCAGAATACGCGCCGCCTGTACTCAACAAAGCGCTGATATTGGTATAAGCCCGCGCCAGCCGGATGGAATCCTTCAAGACCTCGTAAATTGACAAGCTTGCGCGGTGCTGGCTGACAGCTTCCGGTAGTTCTCCCAGTGATTCATAAGCATTGCCGAGGTTGGTATGTACTCCTGCAACACCGTGTTGATCACCAAGCGATTGGCGTAGTGCCAGGGCTTTTTCATAATGGACAATGGCAGCTTTGTAGTTGCCTCGAATTTCTTCCACCACGCCTAGTCCGTTCCATGCGGTAGCCTCACCTTTTTTGAAGCCTAGTTTTTGTGCCAGGGCAATGGCTTCTTTGATTTTAATTTCTGCAAGGTCAGTCTCAGATTCGTTGATATCCCAGGCTAAATTGGTCAGAATTGTGACACGGTGGGTATCTGGAGGCGCAGTCAAAAGTAGGGCTGCGAGGGAGTCGGCGATTTGAGCGGAAGTGGTGGTTAATTGGCAAAGTAAGAAGGCGGCAAGTAAGACGAACTTTCCGAAAGTTTTCAACTTTCGGAAAGTTCGGTTCCAGGTCAACTTGCCGCCATTTTTCATAGCAGCAAATGTGCGGCAAATTGTGGAGAGAAGCATCAAAATCGCCCTACCTTTGCGGGCAAATTTTCGCTCAAACATCTATGCTCAACAAACGCATCCGTAAAGTCGCCGTCCTCGGCTCGGGCCTCATGGGTACCGGCATCGCCGCCCATCTCGCAGGCTGTGGCCTTGAAGTGCTTCTGCTTGACCTCCCTACCACCCCTTCAGGGGGGGCAGGGGGGGTGAATAAGATAGCTGCAGATTCATTAGCCAATGCCTTAAAAGCCAAACCCGCGCCCTTTTACGACAACAAATTCGCAAGCCGAATCAAGGTCGGCAACTTCGACGACGATTTTTCGAAGATCAAAGATTATGACTGGATCATCGAAGTTGTGGTGGAGCGTTTGGACATCAAAAAACAGATCTATGACAAAGTGGAGCAGTTTCGGTCAAAGGGATCGTTGGTCACTTCTAACACTTCGGGTATTCCGATCCACCTGATGGCGGAAGGTCGCAGCGAGGATTTTAAAAGGAACTTCTGTGGAACGCACTTTTTCAATCCGGTGCGTTACATGCGCCTGTTCGAGGTGATCCCAACCCCCGATACAAATCCGGAGGTGACGGCGTTTTTTATGGAATACGGTGATGTGCATTTGGGCAAGCAAACCGTGCTCTGCAAAGACACCCCGGCCTTTATCGCCAATCGTGTGGGCGTGTATGCTATGGCGAAAATTTTCCAGCTTACCCACGAACTCGGCCTGGGCATTGACACCGCCGACGCGCTTACTGGCCCTGCCATCGGACGTCCGAAAACCGGCACATTCCGTCTCGCAGATTTGGTGGGCATGGACACAGCGGTACATGTGATCAACGGGATGAAACAAAACTGCCCCGACGACGAACAGATTTCCAAAATGGAGGTGCCGAAGTTTTTGAATTTTTTGGTGGAGAACAAGTTTTTCGGCAACAAATCGGGTCAGGGTTTTTACAAAAAAACGGCTGAAAAAGACGCTAAGGGACGTCCTGTTATAGAAGCTTTAAACCTGGACACCCTGGAATACACTATTTCTCAAAAAGAAAGACTGCCTATTCTGGATACCTTGAAGCAAATCGAGGAACTGCCGCGCCGGATGAAGGCGATTTTTAAAGGCACAGATAAAGGCGCGGAGGTGTTGCAGAAGTCCTTCCTGGGGTTGTTCGCCTACGTTTCCAATCGGGTACCGGAGATTTCCGATTCTGCTTATGCCATTGACGACGCACTGTGCGCAGGTTTTGCCTGGGAAGTGGGCCCGTTCCAGTACTGGGACATGGCTGGTGTATCCGAATGTGTTGAACTCGCTGAAAAACAAGGCGAAAAAATCGGCGGCTGGGTGAAAGAAATGCTGGCAGCCGGTAACACCTCGTTTTACAGAACAGAAAGCGGTAAACGCTTGTGTTACAACCCGTTGTCAAAGCAATACGAGGAGCTTCCCGGCGGAGAATCCTTCATTATACTGGATGCTTACCGCTCCAATAAACCCGTGTACACCAACTCTGAATGCACCTTGCACGACCTTGGTGACGGGGTGCTTTGTCTGGAATTCCATTCAAAAATGAATACTATTGGAGAAGGCATTTTGCGCGGTATCAACGACTCCATTCAGATAGCCGAGGAGCAAGGCTGGAAGGGCATAGTGATTGGCAACAATGCCCAACAGTTCACCGTCGGCGCCAACCTCATGATGGTAGCCATGATGGCCTATGAGCAGAACTGGGATGAACTGAACATGGCAACCAACATTTTTCAACAGACTTCCATGCGGATCAGATACTCGGCCATTCCGGTAGTAATTGCTACGCAAGGTTATGTCTTTGGCGGTGGTTGCGAGTTTTCGATGCACGCAGATTCTGTGGTTGCCGCTGCAGAGAGTTATATTGGCCTGGTGGAAGTCGGTGTGGGTATCATCCCTGGAGGTGGCGGCACGAAGGAATTTGCACTGCGGCTCTCCGATGACATTTCCAAAGAAGGCGATGTGCAAATCCCGCGTTTGATTGACCGGTTCAAAACGATTGCCACGGCACAGGTAGCGACTTCGGCCTACGAGGCCTTCAATTACGGTTATTTATTGCCACAAAAAGATTCTGTGGTACACAATGCCGCACGCAACATCAGCGAAGCCAAAAAGAAAGTGCTTGAATTGGCCGACGACTATGTAATGCCCATACAGCGAAAAGACATCAACGTATTGGGCCGCACTGGCCTTGGCGCGTTGTACGTAGCTGCCCACTCGCTCAAACTGGGCAATTACGCCTCCGAGCACGACATCCTGATTGCCAAAAAAGTGGCATGGGTGCTTTGTGGCGGCGATTTGACCAGTCCGCAACAAGTGAGCGAACAATATCTTTTGGACATTGAGCGAGAGGCATTTCTCTCACTTTGCGGGGAGCAAAAGACGTTGGAGCGGATACAGTATATGTTGGAGAATGGAAAGCCGTTGAGGAATTAATGTTTACCTTCACACGCTGAAAACGACTGGATTATGCAAAAAATAGTCATTAAAAATTTTGGGCCGATACAATTTGCTGAAATTGAGATTCGGCCCTTTACTGTGTTATTGGGAGAGCAAGCGACAGGGAAGAGTACTGTGGCGGAGTTAGTGCAGTTTTTTAATTCTCTAGCAGGAAGGGATTGGCTTTTAAAATTTCTTAGTAAAGGTGAAAAAGTACTATTGGATTCCAAAGAAGTTGAATCAATAATGTTAGATGCCATTAAAGAAAAATATCAACTTTATTACGGCAACAATTTTACTTCTGAAGGGATGGTTCTAAAGTATTTCTTCAACACTACGCAAGATAAATATCTTGAATTAAAGAAGAAGGATGGAGAGTTGAGCGTGTCGTTCAGCCATTCATTTGGAATTTCAGAATTCTGCCTACAAGTATCCTTAATATTCAAGGAAAAGGACCATTTTAACACTCAATATAAACGACTACGCACTCTTTTAAACGACTTTGCATCTTCAAATTGGAGTGAAGATTTTCTGAACCCAACGTTCTTTATTGCTGGCAGAAGCATTACGACTAGCTATCCTGAAACGTTCAAGTCCTTTTTTCTTGAACATTATAGAGAAGCCAGTTTCAAATCATCACATTTTGTACTTACGAGTCTGTTCATTCAACATTCTTCTCTACTCATTGATGTTATAAATCAAAACGGAGGCAGTTTTGCAACTCTTTTTTCAAAAGAAAACATATTTCTCAAAGATGACTTCTTAAGAAGGGTTGAATTCATCCTCAAAGGGAAATATTACTCTTCAGGAACTGCTGAATCAATTGAAATAGTTGGAAAACTAAAGGCTGTGTTATTAAGCCAAGCCTCCTCAGGTCAACAAGAGAGCATAAGGATTCTGCAACACCTTGCATTGCTCTATGCTTCTAATATCAAATCATTTTTAATGATCGAAGAGCCCGAAGCCCACCTATTCCCCTCTGCACAAAACGCACTGACGGAGCTGATGGTCATGACCCACAACCGCACAGGATCACACTTTTTCCTAACCACACACAGCCCGTACTTTTTATCTTCGTTCAATAATTTGCTCTACGCTGCGAAAGCTGCTGGCGATAATTTACCCGAAGGAGAAACACCTAATCCAGAACATATCAAACAGGTCGAAGCGTTGGGCTTCCCGAAACATTTGCGACTACAAGCCAAAGACTTCGCAGCCTATCAGTTGAAAAACGGCATAGCAGAATCAATCTTCAACCCTGACTACGCAGTCACAGATATTGATGGCTTGGATGCTGTTTCTTTTGAAATTGCGAGCAAGTTTGAGGCACTTGTAGAAATCGTAAAAGAAGCTGAAGCCTATGAAGCAGCCTGAAACCAAAGGTGAAAAACTGCACCGAACATTAGGAGAATGTCTAGCCTACAATTCAAAAGGATTACCTTACGCACAGTGCAGTCGGGAATGTATCGAGGCTGTTTATTGGGTGCTTGACAAAGGAAAAAACGAATGTTTTTCAGATCAAAAGTTGAAAAGTGAACAGCCATTCGGTGTAAGTAGCAAAGCGCCTGACGGCAAAGCAAAAAAGTCCTGGTTAGTTTGTGTGGATGAGGGATTGGTCACCAGCAAAAAATCTAACTCCATGGCACGCTGCGACAACCTACTTTTCAACGATAACATATTTTACTTTGTAGAGGCAAAGATGAGAGTAGAAGGCGACAAATGGAAGAAGGAATTTGAGGACGCTCTTCGAAATAAAATCCCTAGGACAAAATCACTACTTGATACTACTTTAGGAGAGGTTGGTTATGCAATTCCCCAAAAAATTGGGATTGCCGTCCCATTTTCTGGGGCCAATAGCAGGGTACCAAAAAACGCTTCAAATCGAGAACGATTACGTGAGGAGGCTAGAGAAAAGGCAGGAAAATGGGTTGTTGAATTGACTTTGGATGAAATCATCATTCTTTGAAATTTTTTTGATATTCAAATCTGAGAACAATATTGATTCTAAAACTCGCCCTGTCTAGATATGCAACAAATAGTCCTCAACGTCACCGATACCCATACTGCGATTTTTCTCCAATTCTTGCAAACGCTTAACTATGTGCAAGTACTCGAGTCACCTAAGCAAGCTCTTGAAGTTGGTGAGCAACCCCATTTCCTTGCTGATGTTATAGGCTCAATGGCCGGGCCAGAAGGCGACGAACTTGCAGAAATAGTTTCTAGCGAGTTCCAACAAATTGGCGGCAAATGGTAATCCTCGCCACAATCACCATGACAAAATCCACCGCCAACCTCATCTCAACCCTCGGCCACCCCTTCCTACTCCTGCCTATAGTCCTGGCCTGGCTCACCATTCACAAAGTAGGTTTTGCTGATGCATGGCCCGTACTTGCGGCCATATCTGTCTGCATCGTGATAATGGTGGTGTTCTTGTATTTCAAGAAAAAAAAGGGCCAGATTTCCAATTGGGATGTGTCGGCTCAAAAAGAACGATCCAGAAATATTTATCAACCCATACTTCTTTTGACCGGGGTTGCTGCCGCTGCCTTGTATTTATTAAGGCAGCCCTTTGTAGGCGACACCTTGTTTTTCGGCTTGCTTATGGCAACATGTTACGCCATTAATGCCCGAATCAAAGTTTCCCAGCATACAGTCATGGGCTATTATGTGAGTTTTTTGGTCATGCCGGTCCATTTTTGGGTGGGGATGGCGTTGTTCGTGTTTGCCCCTTTCATCGGTTGGTCGCGTGTGGTGCTGGGGCGGCACCAAAAAAATGAGGTGATGCTTGGCACGCTCGTAGGCATGACTTTCGGGCTTTTGCATTGGTGGCTATTTGAATAAGCCTGTTATCAGTCCACCTTATAACAAAACCGCGCATACCCCCGCCGCCCATCAGGGCCTTGTACCAGCACTTCGGCACAAAAAGTGCTGCGGTCGTCCGAATGCACAAATGGGATGGTAATCGTGCCCGATCTATCCGTTGTAAAGGAGGGTTGCCAAAAGATTACAGGGCGCAAAAGCGATTGAGCTTCAGGACTGGGCGGTGGAAAAATAGCTGGCAACAATTCCCCTTGCAAGCTAAGTATTTCAGACTCCTTTTCTATTGGCAATTTTTGGTCCCCAGCAATGGTCTTTATGCGAACTACCCCTCCCCCTCCGATTGCCGGGTAAAATTTTCGCATCAGTTTTGGTTCAAAAAGCAGTTCAATGCTCTGAATACCTGCCGGGTCAAGCCTGGCAATGAAGTCTGCATCAAAACTTGCCTTTTGATCTATGAGAAACAAGGGCGCTTCCTCAAAATCAGTATGGGTATCTACATTGTACATTTTTGCCGTGTAGCGAGATCCTTTTTTGGAAAATTTGACGCGCCAGATCACCTCTTGAAAAAAAGTGGCCAGGTCAGGGAAATGTTCATAATTCTGAACGTTATAGGATTGTTTCCCCTTCCATTCAACTGGCTTCGCTTCAGGCATGGAAAGGTTTAGCGCTGTCTCGGTTCGGCCATATAATTGATAGACTTTCTTCCGCTTACGGCTCAGATCCAAATAATTCAGGATACCCTCAGTATAGGTCAATTTTGGGGCCGGATTCAAATTGCCTTCAAAAGATTCCCAGCTTACTTTTAAGGGCTCTTCTTGCAGCCCCAGCATTTGGAGTTGTCGATTGCCAGAGTATGAAGGAATACAAAGGGTGAAAGCACCTTCCGAGGATTTTGTAAAATGCAATTGATGGGTTACAATATCCAACAATGGAATCAAGGTCGAGCTCATCAACCGGCCGTCTGCATGGCGCACAAAGCCTTTTTTATATACTCCCGATAGCCAATCTGCCCTTGCATCCACCCTGGTGCCCATTTGAAAATTGCCCTTTGGAAACACCTTTCCTCCGCAGAGCGCTTCGTCTGCAATGCTTATCGAACCTTCTGTCGACACAGGGTTACCAAGTTGATCCGATACGTTTATCTTGATTTGAAGGCTCAGACGAGGCGCCGGAACGACATTTGACACCAATTGGATGGATACATTCAAGTCATTGGGCATGATTACTTTATCCTCCTCCAAAAAGGGTTGCACGGCGATTTTTTCCAACGAAAGATTCAAATCGTTGTACACCGGAACGTAAGCGCGAATCAACTCGTCCTCTGTGCCATCAGCCCGGGTAGCACTGAAACGGAAGGTGTAAACACTGGCCAAAGCGTCAAAAGGAAGCAAAAAATAGCCATGGCAAACTCCTTTTTTCTCGACCGGCAAAAAGGATTCTTCCGCCTGTCCAGGCCCGCCCAAAACAATAACTTTGACCGAAAAGTCCTTGCCTAGTGCGGTTGCAGGCAGATAAAGTTTGTACCAGACCACTTCGCCGCTGACATAAAACGATTTGTCAAAATGAACAATGGCCGCATCTGGTGTACTGGCCGTCAAAGAATACAGATGTATGAAAATGCCTGTAAGAAGTAAAAAGGCTCGAATCATGGCAAAATAGATTTTGCTTGTTTGAAGTTTGACAAATGATGGGTTAGTTGGTTCACGCATTTGTTGCGCAGAATGCTGTGACAAAGCTGCAAGAACCATCTGCATGCAATAAAATTCAAAACTCCCACCAATCAGGTCGCTCTAATTGTGCCCCCAGTTCACAAAGGCAATCGTCGCAGGAATTTTTGTTGGAAAATCCACTAAAATTTGGTGGGAGGGGGCAATAAACACGTGGATCACCTGCCATTTCTGGCGATATATAAAGCCATGCAGTATCCTGTTTCGCGGCATAAAAGAAACCGTATGTCAATTCTTCCGGATCGTTCAGGCTGGCAATATTGCTCCGGATTTGTCCAGCAGGAGGGTCAAATAAGGTTCCCTTTTTAGAAAGCAACTGGCGCAGCTCGTCAAAATAACCGTAAGCATTTTCGGAGATGCCTTGCTGGTAAATTAAGAGGTAAAACCCTTCCGAAAAACGATAATCCACGGGCGTTCGGGTCAAAAAATAATTTTCCAGGTGATTCTGGCCTGTATTTCTCCCACTGAAAGCCAACACATTGGCATCCAATAGTTTGCGAACAACGAAACAGGTTTTGCCAAGGTCGTCAGTCAGTTTGAACCCTTGATCGATCTCCCATCGAAATCTGACTGGTTCCAGGGTATTCGGGATGCGCAAACTGGAACTAAGCTCGAATTGGGCAAATGTGTCAACCTTAAGGATGCCCCGATTGTCAAAATACTCGTCCAAAACAAGTTTTGCCGAAATGCTGTCCATCGGGGGGGAAGGCAAGATGGCCTCCCAGGCAGACTGGTACATCCGCCCATTGGGGAGTGAAACGTTCAAGCGGTACTGGCGACCAATTGCGAGTGGAAAATTGGAGTCATCGGGGCTTAGCTCCCTAAAAAAACTGCCTGCTTCGCTCGATAAAAGTTGAATTGAATGCCCCAGATCATCTTCGAGAATAACCTTTGCACCGCCGAGCGGTTTGGGTACATTAGTGCTCAAAGTATACAATTCGAATACACTGGCAGTGACCCGTCCTGGATTGCCATACAAAACCTTGCCCTGAACCATCAAGCCCGAATCCGGGATGTCCGGTCGGCGAAGATCTATTTCATCCACACACCCCGTAAAGGCTGGCACCAAACCAAAGTATAAAATACAAAATTGAAGGATGCGATTCATAGTCAAGCTAGGTTGGGTTTTCTGGAAGGTGTTTTGGCTGATTAAAATTTCCACCAAATCGGTTTCTCTAGCTGTGCACCGAGGTCGAGCAAACAATCGTCGCAAGCATTTGGCCTCGGAGCCTCGCCATTGGTGGGCGGGAGTGGACAATAAAAATCGGGATATCCCGCCGCCTGAGGCGACAAGTAATAAAACGAAGTATCTTGTTTAGCCGCGTAAAAAAAGCCGTACGTCAACTCATTGGGGTCGTTAAGACTGATAATGTTAGATCGTATCGCCCCGGCTGGCGGGTCAAAGAGCGTCCCTTTTTTTGAAAGCAATTGATGCAGCTCATCGAAATAACCAAAGGCGTTTTCCGTGATAGATTGCTGATATACAAGCAGATAAAACCCTTCTGACATGCGGGAATCCAGGCGGGTTTCAACCAAGTGATAATTATCCAAATTGTTTTGCCCGGCTGTGGCGCCATTGAACACATAAACATTGTCGGCAAGCAGGCTGCGAACCACGAAACAAGTTTTTCCCGGATCGTCGGTAAGTTTGTAGCCCTGCGAAAATTCCCACCGGAAGCGTGCGGGTTTCGTCGTGTTAGGTGCTGTCAAGGGGGTATTGATTCCAAATTGCACAAAAGTGTCCATACGCAGTACCCCCAAATTGTCATAAAATTCACGCTGAACAAACGTAGTTTCTATGCCTTCTGGCTTAGGTGCAGGCTGCAGTATTTCCCAGGCCGATTGATATTTTTTCCCATTGGGCAGCGACACCGTCAAACGGTATGGGCTTCCCTCAGCGATTGGAAAATCAGGGTCATCTGGGTTTAATTCTAAAAAGTAACTGCCCAGGGCATTAGAAAGCAGTTCAACTCGGTGGTCCCGGTCGTCTTCCAAAACAACTTTTGCGCCTCCGATTGGTTTGGGCAAATTGCTGCTCAGGGTATAAAGTTCATAAACTTCTGCCGTTACGAAGCTAGGCCGGCCATAAAGGAACTTGCCCTGCACGAGCATCCCGGAGTCCGGAACATCTGGCGCGGGCACTTCGATATTGTCCACGCAGGATGAAAGCCCCAGAAGAAGCGGGAAAAAAAGCAGGCGGACGAAGTGTGGCACACCGTGTAGGTGTGCCACACTTTTGTATAAAAAGGTCATATCGTTTCAATATTCAAGGTTATCGCCGGAAAAACGCTGCCCAGAATGGCCAGTCTTTTGGCAACAGGTTGTTGATAGATATTCGGCTCAAAAAATACTGAAAATGCATTTTTTCGACCATAAACGTTGTAAACCGAGAAATTCCAGGACGTCTTCAAGGTTTTGTTTTTGTTGTAACCCCGCCCGATGGTGTATGAAAGGTCGAGGCGATGGTAGTCGGGTATCCGCACCTGGTTGCGGGGTGCATAAACGGGCACTATAATGTTGTTGTTGAGCCGGTAATTGGTCAGTGGAGCGGTAGTAGGTCGTCCGGTGCTATAAGTGAATTGAAGCGTCCAGGTATGCCGCTGACTGGGCTGATAATTAAAAACAAGGTTAAGAATATGCGGTTTGTCAAAGTTGCTGGGGTACCAGGCGCCCCGGCTAATGCCTGCTACTTTTCGCTCTGCCCGGGAGAAGGTATATCCTACCTGGCCATTGTAAACCGGTCGGGTGGTCTTCGCGCTCAACTCCAGGCCATAAGCGCGGCCCTTGCCAAAACGGATCTCTGTTTCGAGGGTTTCGTTGGTAACCAATTTGGCAAAATCGCGGTAATCCCACAAGCGATCGATGGCACGGTAAAAAACTTCAGAAGCCAGTTCCCATTGGTTTTTTCTGGAATTCCGGAAAAAGCCCAAAGCGACATTGTGCGAACGAAATGGCTCTAAGTAATTGGTGCTCAACTGATATTGACTGGTAGGTGTAGGAGAGTCTGAGTTAAATATCTGATTGACAAACTGGCTCGTCCTGCTATATCCGGCCTTTATGGAATGATACGGGTCGATGCGGAATCGGGCAGAAAAACGCGGCTCAAGGCTCCAGTATTTGGCAATGGTTTTGCCGGCGCCGAAATGCAGGGTGTCGCTGAGGGTTTCGGGAGAAACAAATGGGTCGTATGCATAAATCGTTTTTGGGCCTAAAAACCGATAATGGTTTATCCGCAAACCGCCCACGATGAGCCAATTGGAAGAAGCCTTCCATTCTGCGCTACCAAAAAGAGCCGTCTCCAGCCCCGTTTCGCGTTCCAGGCTTTTTTCTGAAATGACGGATGCTGTACCCAGGGGCTTTTTTTCTCCCGGAGATACCCAGTACAAATTGGATTCTGCGCCCGCCTCTATTTGCAATTGGCTGCTCGGGTGAAGTGTCAGGTGCTCTTTGAGTTTAAGATACCGGATCCCATTTTCCAAAGTTCCAGCATCCGCTCCTTCAAAATCAGTTTGGGTGCTTTTGTAATTGCTCGCAACCAGGGAAAGTCGGGAAACCGTGCTTTCGCCCCAGAAATGTTTGTACGTCAATTGTCCTCCAGTTGTTTGATAATCAAATCCAAAGGCATGATTATATATAAACTCGTCTGCAGCCACATAGCCCGTAGCGATCAGGGTGTTTTTAGCATTCAAGCGATGCGTATAACGCAGATTGGCGTCGTAAAAAGAAGCAGAACTGCGCTTCAGCTCGAGTTTTTTGGTAAGGTCCAAAATCCAGTCGGAATAGGAAGCCCGAAACCCTCCGATCACCGAAGCCTTGTTTTTCGATACTGGCCCTTCAAAACTAAGCCGCCCGCTCACCGGCCCAATCCCTCCCTTGATTTTCCATTTTTCAAAATCCCCGTCTTTGATCTGGACATCGAGAATGGAAGCCAACCGCCCTCCGTATTGGGCAGGGATGATGCTCTTATGCAGATCAATGCTTTGCACCAGATCGGCGTTGTAGGAACTAAAAAAGCCCAATGCATGGCTCGAATTGAATAACACCACCTCATCCTGCAGCATCAGATTTTGGTCGATCTCGCCACCGCGCACGTTGAAGCCCGCCGCTCCCTCACCCGCCGAGGTTACTCCCGTAACGAGCAAAAGACTGCGCACCACGTCCACTTCGCCCATCAGGGTAGGCAGTTTTTTGATCGCTTTGGGGTCAATGTTCACGGTACCGATCTTAGCCGAACTTACATTTGCATCCGAAGCTTTTGCCCGTACTTCGGCTTCCGCCAATACGGTGCTGGCAGGCATCATCCGAAAGCTTATCTCCCCATCCTTGTAAACGGTCAACCTTAGTTCAACCGGGTCATAACCGAGTTGTCTCAAGGTCACTTTATGTTGACCAACAGGCATCGTAAGCTCGAAATTCCCTCGACCGTCAGCGATCACGGCCTCGTCCGGGGAAAACGACCAATGCAATTCAGCCCGGCTTACCCCTTCGCCGCTTTGTTCGTCCAGCACCTGGCCTTTAACCCGTGCCTTGCCATCAGCATTAATATTTAGTGGGTCGCCCAGCACAATTACCTCAATGCCCTGCTCGGTTGGACTTACTGCTTTGTCTGCAGTTTTGAGCGCTTGCAAAGCAGCATAGTAGCCTGCTGCAAAGTCTGTTTCAATCGTCCTTTGAGGGGCAATGCCTACACCGTAATCGCGGTAAAAGAAAAAACCCAAGTCTGTACCTTTCAACAAATTGCGCAGAGCATCGGGCAACAACACGGCATTCCAGTGGACGCTGGTCAAAGCCATTGGCATCATACTTTCTGCATAATAAAATTGAATGCCGTATTGGGTTTCCAATTGGTCGAAAATAACCGGAAGATGCTGGTCTTGCAGTTCCAAATTGATCCGAAGCGAATCGAGCGATTGCCCCTTGAGTGTGCTCGTTTGAAATAGCAGCAGGCAAAAGAACGGTAAAAAGCGGGCCACAGGCAGTAGTTTTTGTTTCAAAATCTTGACGTAAATGTAGTTGTAACTTTCAACTTGAAAACCTGAAACTCATTGATCATACTAGTGGACATTTTTTGAAATCGAGACCTATAAGGTTTTTTGAAACCTTATAGGTCTAGGGGTAAAACAAAAATGTCCAGAAGCATGCTCATCCATTCACATAATCTGCCAAATAAGAAAACTCCTCGGTGAGTGTTCCATTTTCAGCGATCATGCCCCGTCGGATGGCTGCACTTTCGCGGCCTTTCAGGAGTTCGGGCAAAATTCTTTCCAGCAGCTGCCGTCCAAAAAAAGCCGAGGCATCGCGAGGGAGCTCGGAGGGAAGGTTATCTATTGTCATCATGTCCACACCCTTGGGCTGATAGGGCGGAATTTCAACGCCGTCAGCAGGATCAAAGCCGTACACCGGATCGGCAATTTTGGTAGCTCTGATCGTACTGGGCACAGAGGAGGCAGGCATCAGATCGCAGGTGATATCGGCAATGACCTTGGGGCGGAAATCAGGCCTTTGCATATCATTCAACGTGAAAAACATGGGCGCTTTTTTGTCGTAAAAAATACCGTTCATAAAGATGTCTGTCACTGGCCAGAACCGATCAAAAGTGCTGACATATTCCTCCGCGTGCGCATAAAAATGCTTTTTGTCAAAGGGTTTTCCATCCCGATGTGCCACATAATCTTGTGCATGGATTTGAGTAAAAACTGCCGTATCGTATTGGTTTTCAAGGTATTCGTTGGGTGAAACCTGTTGAATACCCATATCCCGCAAATTTTTGGCTGCTCCAGAAGAAACGCGCCCGCCACCCGTCAGCACGATGCGTAGCGGAGGAAGTTGGAGTTGATCATAAACTTCAAGTACTTCTGCATAATCATGAGTTTCGCTGAGTCGTGGCAACGAAAACTGCCCGGTACGCTTTCCCCAGGTCCAAAGGCCATTGTGTGCGCCCACAATGCCTGCATAAAAACCAAAAGCGATCAAGCGTTCGCTTTTTTCATCCGTAAGCACTTCGTAATCAATGAGCCGGATCTTTTTCTCCAGAACAGCCTGCAGCAGTGGGCGGTTGTAGGGCTGTTTTTTAATGGTATGGGAAAAAAAAAGGTAGGTCTTTCCGGCAATAAGTTTGTCAATGGGCACCTCCTTAACTCCTAATAATACGTCGCAGTCAGAAAGGTCTTCTTGCAAATGGATCCCGTGCTTTTGATACTCTTCGTCTTTGAAACATCGAACTAAAGAGGGTTCCACAACAATTCGGACGGGCAGTTCCACCTGGGCCTCGGCACATTGTTCGGGCGTGAGCGGAGTACGGGCATCGGGCGGGATCTTGCCTTCCCGGATGATGCCGATTTTGACTGTTTTACCTTTCGAAGCACCCGGTGCGTGGGCGGGTGACACTTGATCTTTGACTATTGACTCTGGCACGTTGATCTGATTTTCAAAATGAGGGCGCAAAGGTAGGCGTTATTGACAGAGAAAACAGCCCGAGGATGGTGTTGAAAACTATTAACAGCATTGGTTGAACCTTGGGAGGGGAAATTGGGTTTATCTTTGCGAACCCGCCGTCGCCCTTGCCCTACGGGCTGCGGGCTATGGCGGGTAAAGGGGCTGCTTTGGTATTGACGGGAAGGTGTAGTCGTTTCGTAAGCATGCAGGGGCATGGTCGGTTACCCCTCAAAAAACAACGACCGAAATGTAACTGGCGAATACCAGTACGCTATGGCTGCCTAATTCTAGCGAATTAGGACGCTTTTGTACCGTGTGAGGGCCTCCCTAGGGACCCCCTCTTAGCTTTCGATTTCTGATAGGGGCCACCGTGCATCAAACTTTTTTCAGGATAGTCTGTCGGGATGCTCCGAACGCCAGGCGAAACTCAGGAGATAAGGCGCAAATGTGTGGGTCACTGAACCAGTCTTGTGC
>JBJXGO010000163.1:0-16918 GCA_046160345.1 Saprospiraceae bacterium | reverse complement strand
AAGTCGGTGGCGTGTTTGAGCGCGTGAGAAAGTTCGATGTAGAGTTCGCTTCCGAGTTTGCGGTCGCCGAGTATCTGGCAGAAATATTGGAACAGGTCGTCGTGGGTCAGCACGAGCGAATTATGGTCAGAGAGCACTCCGAACATATTGAAGATCAGGCGCACATCGCGGGGCGGCACGCTGATGCGGTCGTGCGGTTCGGGCACACCCCGGTAGTCGTAGTAACTGAACTGGTGCAGGATACCGCGCCGCTCGAATACTTTTCGCAGGCCCAAATCGGGCAAGGTACTGATGACGACGGGAAAAGGCAGGGCAGCGATTTGATCATAAATGGGCGTTAGCCGGGCCAGCCATTCGTCGTGGAAGTCGTCGAATTTGCGCCACACCCGGGTTCGGGCAGCATCGTTGGGGAAAAGAAATAGCTCGTCTTTGGGGTACACCATCGAGACGTCGCGCGGGAGGGTGCCAGGCAGGTCGTTCGGGTCAATGCCTGTGTGTCGGCAAAGTTCCAGGAACAGGTTTTCGCCGGGCAGCAGGTCAGGCCCAATCAGCAGGATGCACTTTTGCTGGGCAAGTGATTTAAGCAGGTCTTTCCAGGCGATATTCGGCAGGGCAAGGGTAGGGTCGGGCATATTCGTTTTTGGCAAAAAAGAGCGGTAAATATAGGTTGTTTTATGTACCCCGGAACTCCGTTCCGGGAAATCTTCCGGACCCGGAACGGAGTTCTGGGGTATATGGCGCCCCATGCACGATGCCCCGGAACGGAGTTCCGGGGTACATGGCGCCCCACGAGCGATGCCCCGGAACGGAGTTCCGGGGTACA
Source organism: Saprospiraceae bacterium (assembly GCA_046160345.1). Taxonomy (GTDB): domain Bacteria; phylum Bacteroidota; class Bacteroidia; order Chitinophagales; family Saprospiraceae; genus M3007. The sequence continues at coordinate 16,095 of JBJXGO010000163.1, read as the reverse complement.
TCAAACGAATTCAGATGCACAATACGTCCATTTCCAATCCTTCCAAGACGAAACCTGTTTGGCCTTCACCGGATTGTTCAAAATATAGGCTAAAATCCGATCAAACTCCCCAGCTCGCACGATGTGATCATAACTTTCCGACTCCCAGAAGGAGTTCCCTGTTCGGCCTAGCAGCTTGTTGCAATGTACTCCTGTATAGCGTTTTAGCCTTCCCATGATAATCTCGAGCGGCGGAGCACCTGGAAGCGCCTCGAACAAAACATGAATGTGGTTCGACATGATGCAAAAGGCATACATCCGATATAATTTGTCGTGGTAAAAGAGCAGAGCATCCCAATTGATTTGGGCAATTTCTGGTTGTTGAAGCCAGTATGGCCCGTTTGGGTTTTGATCGAGCAGAGCATCAAAACGGGCAAAATATCGCTTTTGCTCACCGTAAATGCGTAGTACCCTGGAACTCTGTTCCGGGGGCGTCACGCTCGGCTGTACCCTGGAACTCTGTTCCGGGGCAGCGCCCGGAGATGCCCCGGAACGGAGTTCCGGGGTACATTCACGCTCAATAGCCGTAATCGCAGCCTGATAATCTGCCTTCATCTGCTCGATGACAGCGCGCGGTATAGAACCATAGAGCCGATAGGTGACAAAGTAGGTAGCTTCTGATATTTGCCAATGCGGTAGGTTGCGGCGGTAGAATTGTTTTTCCATGTTACAAATATAACCGAAAAAACTGTTCAATGCAATGGCCGGGCAGGGTATGTACCCCGGAACTCCGTTCCGGGGCAACCCGAGTACAACAGCCCCGGAACGGAGTTCCGGGGTACAGCCGAGCGTGATGCCCCGGAACGGAGTTCCGGGGTACATAAAGGCCAAAATTTTCTTTGGCAGTAAAAATCTGCCCCAACAAGCTTTTTTTTAAAGAGAAATCGTACTTTTGCGCGGCTTTTTGAAGAGGGCATCCAAATTCCGGCGGTCGGATGCTGAAAATTTACGCCGGATACCAAATTTCATTTCGCAACTATGGCAAATATCGGTCGCATCAAACAAATTATCGGTGCAGTTGTGGACGTTGATTTCAGCGGTCCTGACAGCAATCTGCCCGAAATCCTCAGTGCCCTCGAAATCACCCGCGCTGACGGCACCAAACTCGTACTCGAAGTACAACGTCACCTCGGTGAAGACGGTGTTCGCACCATCGCAATGGACTCTACGGATGGTCTGATGCGTGGCATCGAATGTGTGGATACCGGCGCGCCTATCGCAATGCCTGTAGGTGAGCAAGTGCGCGGCCGCCTTTTTAATGTGGTTGGTGAAGCCATTGACGGCATCGGCCATGTGCCAAAAGGCAAGGATGCTTATGTGATCCACCGCAAACCACCTTCTTACGAAGACCTCTCGACCGAGCGCGAAATCCTTTATACTGGTATCAAGGTTATTGACCTGATCGAGCCTTACGCAAAAGGCGGTAAAATCGGCCTTTTCGGGGGTGCTGGCGTAGGCAAAACGGTTTTGATCATGGAGCTCATCAACAACATCGCCAAAGCTTACGACGGTATGTCCGTGTTTGCCGGTGTGGGCGAGCGCACCCGCGAGGGCAATGATTTGCTTCGTGAGATGATCGAATCCAACGTAATTCGTTACGGTGAGGAATTCAACCATTCCATGGAATCAGGGGGTTGGGACCTTTCCAAAGTTGACAAAAAAGAACTCGCCAAATCACAGGCAACGCTGGTGTTTGGTCAGATGAACGAACCACCTGGCGCCCGTGCCCGTGTAGCGCTTTCGGGCCTCACCATGGCCGAATATTTCCGCGACGGCGATTTGAAAGACCCTTCCGGCGGTCGCGATATCCTTTTCTTTGTGGACAATATCTTCCGTTTTACACAGGCAGGTTCTGAGGTGTCGGCATTGTTAGGCCGTATGCCTTCGGCGGTAGGCTACCAACCAACCCTGGCCACGGAAATGGGTATCATGCAAGAACGCATCACTTCTACCAAGCGTGGTTCCATCACCTCGGTACAGGCTGTTTACGTTCCTGCGGATGACTTGACAGACCCGGCTCCTGCAACCACTTTTGCCCACTTGGACGCCACCACGGTATTGGATCGTAAAATTGCCTCGCTCGGTATCTATCCTGCGGTGGACCCCCTCAGCTCTACTTCGCGTATCCTTGACCCGAAAATTATCGGTGAAGAACACTACCGCTGTGCTCAGCGTGTGAAAATGATCCTTCAGCGCTACAATGAGTTGCAGGACATCATCGCCATCCTGGGTATGGAAGAACTTTCTGACGAGGACAAACTCGTAGTGGGCCGCGCTCGCCGTGTGCAGCGTTTCCTGTCACAGCCTTTCCACGTAGCCGAACAGTTCACGGGTCTCAAAGGCGTATTGGTTCCAATTGACGAAACTATTCGCGGCTTTAACATGATCATGGACGGCGAACTCGACACCTTGCCCGAAGCAGCCTTCAACCTCGTTGGTACTATTGACGATGCGATTGAAAAGGGCAAGAAGATGATGGAAGAAGCTTCAGGTGCTTAAACGTTCGATTTTTCTCTTTTGAAAATCCCCCGGGGGATCTATTGTTGTTTTAGATTTGTTCGGGGGATTTTCAATAGGGAAAAATCGAACGTTGTGTTTAATGGGTCGTCCAGAAAAGCGTTTGGAGGTCATCAAAATGACTACATTTTCAAATTACCTAATTACATATTTTCCACGTTATGAATTTAGTGATTCTCAGTCCTGAAAAAGAAATCTTTGCCGGCGAGGTCAAATCGGTGATCGTACCGGGCAGCGAAGGGCAGTTTGAGATGCTGGAAAACCATGCTGCCATCGTTTCTTCGTTGAAAAGTGGGGAAGTGAAGGTGACAAAAGCCGACGGCGAGAAGGTGACTTTTGCTGTTGAAGGCGGTTTTGCAGAGTGCCTGAACAACGAGGTTTCGGTATTGGTTTCAGGTGTGACTGCCGTAACAAATTGATTGTTTTTTTTCAAAAAGCCCCCTTTCGGTTCGCCGAATGGGGGCTTTTGTGTTTTTACTTACCTTTTATGCGGCGGCATGGGCCCCATGCTACGAATCGCCTCCCCAATCGCAGCATCAAATTTGACCTGCTGATCGGGCCGGCAGATTGCGCGCACCCGACGGAAATGCGCATACATCGCCAATTCTTCCTGGCGTTTTATTGCGGCAATGGAGTCGGCCAGTTGAAATACCTCTGGGTCACTTTCTTCATGTTGCGCCAATAGTCCGATCATTTGACCATGCAATTCGCTGATTTGCTTTCGATTGCCCTCCATTTCAGGACGGTGCAAATCTCGCAATTCACCATACGCCGCTTGTTGTGCCTCATCCATACCGGTAGCCTTTACCAGAAACATAAACGGGCCTCTGGCCTGAAACGAAGGCGGACGGCGCACCCACATAAATGTCAAAGTGCCTATGTTCAGGAGCAATAGAACTGCGATTGCAATTTTGTAAAACTTCAGGTTTTCCATACGCTCAAAATTGCGGAGCCTCCGATCCTCCAAAGTATTCTTTTGAAAACGACTCCTTTAGGTTCGCTGGCCCGCGATCGGAGCGGTAATAGCCGAGACAAATAAAAAGGTTGGCAAACAAGAGCAAAAGCATGCAGGCAGCCGCACTCCAAACCTGAGTGACAGGCATGCGCAGGGTGCGGGCAGGCACGAACGCGGCACGGCGCATCGCATTTTCAAACAAGCCTTCCGGTGCTTGCGCACGTTGGATGCCATCCAGACTTCCGAGGCTGTCTTCGATCCATTTTTCTTTTTCTAAGTGCTTCATAATGAGTTTTGTTTGAGTTTTTTCTACATACCTACAGCATGTTTTCTGAAATTGATACCTATAAGGTTTTAGGAAACCTTATAAGTTTTAGAGCAAATCAAATCTGTTCTGTTCGTACCAATTCCCCAAATATGCCCGGAGATTCTGCTTCGCACGGAACAACAATGACTCCACAGAAGCCAGGCTCAACTCCATCACTTCGGCAATCTCGGCGTATGGCATGTCTTCGAGTTTGTGCAATACAAAGGCCGTTTTTTGCTTGTCGGGGAGCTTTTCAATGGCCAGAAACAGCATTTGGGCACGCTCCTTATTTTCCATCAAAACACCCGGATGTTGAAAATGCGGTTTGTCCATGGCCAATTTGACCCCGTCTGATTCAAATATGCTTTGCAAAAAGCCGAATCGTTTTGCCCGTTTTTTGGCTTTTAATAAATCCAGCGATTTACTCAGAGTGATCCGGTACAACCAGGTCGAAATCTTCGCGTCTCCCCTGAATTTTTCAATGAACCGGAACGCATAGGCAAATACCTCTTGCGCCATGTCTTCAGCATCACTGCGATGCTGCAATAGCCCGAGTGCTGTATTGAAGACCAGATCGCCGTGTTTGTCCACCAAGTATTTACAGGCAACCGGGTCCTTGCTTTGCAAAAGGGGTACTAGTTCCGATTCCGTCAAACCCAGGGATGTTTTTCAAAAATTTCTATATTTTTTGGAGTTTAATAATTTGCCAATCGATTTCCTTAACCCTTAAAAAATAAGTTCCGTCCGCCAAATCCGAGAAGTCACGTTTTTCTAGTTCAGTACCCGAAAAGAGCACTTGGCCAAGTGTATTTACCAGTTCATAACTGTATGCTTCCGCCTTGGTTTTCAAATAAATATGCGAGCGAAAGGGGTTGGGATAAACTGATATTGTTTTGGAGCTTTCTGGCACATTGCCCGTTCCGACAGCCGGATCACAAAACATAATTCCACTCACCAGATTTGTCATTTCACTACACAAATAATGGTAGTTGTTCAGCTCATCTGCATTCAAGGTGCCCAACAAAAGGTTGTTCGTTTCGCCCGGATCGGTGGCCAGATGGTAAAACTCTTCGTGGCCATCGTCAAAGCGGAGCAATTTAAAGATGGTGTTTCGCATAGTCTTGCCGTCTTTGTCATCCGGTGTCGTTTTGAAAATTTCGGTGAAGGCCCAAGGCCGAACAGACATTGCCTGATTTTGTAAAACAGGCAATAGGCTTTTGCTGTCAACAAGTTTATTGGCCGGTATTTGCGTGGGCCAATCGGTGTGGCCAAACAAGTCCAAAATAGTGGCAAACAAGTCAGTGGTGTTCACCAAGGCATCACTCACACGGCCTGGATCGACCACAGACGGCCCTGAAACCAGAAACGGCACATGCACTCCGTATTGATAAATAGTGCCTTTTGCCCGGTTGGTATTGGCGATCTGGGCGGTTTGCGCCGTGTTGCCATTGTCGCCGATAAAAATGATATCGGTGCTATCCAGTTGATCATGAACCACTAAGGAGTCGAACAATCGTCCGATCTCATGATCCAATGCCTCCAAAGATGCCTTGAAATAGGATTTCGGGTTCATCATGATATCCTGTTGGGTCCCGCTCAAATTTGTGTAGGAATGCAGGGCGGCAGGCGGCAAATGAAAAGGCGAATGGGGAGCATTGAAGGCAAGCCAAAGGAAAAAAGGCTTGTCCTGTTGGCCTTTTGTCCAGGCAATGGCATCATTAACGGTCTCGGTAGTAGCGTACGTAGTGACATTGCCTGAAACACCATTCGTCACTTTTGTCCAATTCGTATAGCTGGCGATAGCTCCGATGAAATTGCCTGCAAAATGGTCGTATCCCATGATGTTGGGGTTGTTCAGATTGGAATTGGGCATGGCCGGTTGCAAATGCCATTTCCCGATGTTGGCGGTACCGATTTTATTGGCACTGAATGATTTTAATAGTTGAGGAATGGTTATTTCACTGACATCCAAAGCTCCGGAGCCCCCCGTTCCGCCCACTACATTTCCTACGCCCGTACGGAAACTGTACTGGCCCGTGAGCATCCCTGCGCGGGTGGCCGAACAAACAGGGTTTGACCAGGCATTGGTAAAACGAACGCCCCGGCTCAGCAGCTTCCGAATATTTGGCGCCGGAGCCGTATCCTGATGGTCCTCGTAAAAGCCAAGGTAGTCGGTGCCCAGATCATCGGCGATGAGAAGGATGACGTTGCGCTGGGCGTTTGCTGTGTTTGCAAAGCAGAGCAGCAAAAAAAGTGCGATGGATTGCTTCATTTAATGCGTTTGAATCGTTTGGCGATTATTCTAAAAAGAACTTGCGCTTACTTTGGAAAAAATGAATCCTCTTCAATACCGTGGATAGGAAAAATCCGGATTGAACAAAAAGGATTTGTCGGTCAGCGTCAATAAAAAGGCCGTCAAATCTACTTTTTCGTTGGGCAGCAATTCAATTTTTCGTTTCAATTCGGTTGTTCGGTTATAATGATTTATTACATCCCGGAGTTTTTTGAAACGCCCATCATGCATGTACGGGTACGAGAACTCAATGTTTCGCAGGGTTGGGACTTTGAATTTCAGGGAATCGGCGGAAAGTTGGGTGATTTTCATCCTTCCCATATCCAGCAAGGTCGAATCGGGGGGCAATCCGTTGCTTTCAAAATTATGGTTTGTAAAAAAGGGTTCAGTATGACACGAAGCGCAGTTTTTTTGAAATATCTGGTAGCCGTTTTGTTCCTGGTCCGTGAACCTTTCTTCTCCCAAAATCATTCGGTCATATTTTGAATTGGCTGAAATGAGTGTCAGTTCGAATTGTGAAATGGCCTTCAATAGTCGTTCGCCTGTAATGGTGCTATCATTAAAGGCTTCAAAAAAACGGGCTTTATAATCAGGTTTTTCTTTTATTCTTTGCACCGCCATTTCAATGGAACTGCCCATTTCATCTGGGTGTGAAATCGGCGCAAGCGCCTGAAAATCAAGATGATTTACGGCTCCATCCCACATAAAACTATTGACCCAGGCAAGGTTCATCAAAGCAGGGGAATTCCTTGTCCCGATCCGGTCTTCAATCCCATGGCTCAAAGCATGGTCCACATGCGTAAAGGCGGTGAACGAAAGGTGGCAGTTGCTGCAAGAAACCGTGCTGTCTCTCGATAAAATGGGGTCGTAGAACAATCGCCTTCCCAATTCGATGCCCTGTTTGGTGAGTGGGTTTTTCGAAAAATCATAGCTTGGCTTCGGCCAATATTTTGGAAATTTCAGTCCGACGGGATCGCCCATTTGCTCAGTTTGAGAAGCAGACAGCAGACAAAAAGACAAAAACACCCCTATTGAAATCTGAATTGATCTACTTCGCATGAATACTGAATGAATTTGCAAGGGTTTTGGAGGCTGCCACAGCCTCTTTGCATGGCGACATGACATGGTGTTTTTTTTCCCAGTCAACTTGCTTGAAAAACGCCGTCAAATCCAATTGCAATTGGAAATTGTTTCCATTTGGCACCTTCAGCCTCACCGTTTGAACTGTTTGATGCGGGGCCAAATATCCGCCTAAATGAAACTCAAAACGGTGGTTTTGAGTCGGGCACTTTTCAAAAAAACCTTCCAGTTTCAGGTTGATATAGCCACTTTGCCAGGTCCAGAACATTCCTTTGGTGGGATCCAGATCCCCGTTCATTGCACCAGAAGTATGGGTTAGGCTGTCTATGCCCAGGTTAAATTGAACCTGATCAAAATCCATTTTGGAGATTCCCGTAAATTTCAAGTTCAAGGTGTTTTCATCTTCCAGGTCCAGCAAATGATATCTGTTTTTTTCCTGCATTACAACAGCCCCCTTTTTCAAAAAAACAAAATTGCTCAAGTAAAACTTCAGGGTATGGAGCGAAAGCGAATCACCCAAAGTATCTTTTATGGGTTCTTCCAAACTGATTTGTTGTCCGTTAAAAATGCTTTGAAAGCGAATGGTCAACCCTTCTTCCAATATTTGTCCCCGAAGCATGACCGAGGTCAACAGGCACATCGAGAGAACCGAACAACGGGCAATTTCTTTGAACATTTGACAGATCTGGATGCGTGCTAATTGATAATTGAAAATGGGTACTGACACTTATTGGGCGACTGTTGAACAAATAACTTGCGTAACATCTGGATGTTTTTTTATAAACTTTCCTAGTGGGGATACAAGTGTCGGGCGCCCTTTCAAGCCAGGTGGTCAACAAAATTAAGCCCCTATGAGCAACTCCAAAACTAAACAAATTAACGCAATTCCCAATTTCGTACTTTCGCCCCACAAAATCCGTATTCGATGCTAGACGAGACAGGGCCTTCCATTTACAACGACGACCAAGCCAGGGCAGCCATTCAGGAGCTTTTAAGTTATCCAAGCCTGCTCCAGGGGATGAAGGCCTTTTTACCCGCAGCGCTCAACGACTTGATTTTAAATGCAAAAGACAAGATCAACTCGGTGCGCGATTTTCAAGAGAAGATAGCCTATCCACTTTTCAAGGGTATTGAAAAAGCCAGTATTTCTACGCTTTCTTCCAGCGGGCTTGAGCAATTGGCCCCTACGTTGCAATATCTGTTTATTTCCAATCACCGCGACATTATTCTTGATTCGGCTTTTTTGAATATCGTGCTTTTCGACCAAGGTTTTCGGACCAGCCAAATTGCCATTGGCGATAATTTGATGCGGCATCGGATTTCGGAACTGATCTTTCACATCAACAAAAGTTTCGTCGTCAAACGCTCCGGCTCGCCCATGGAATTGTACCGGTATTCTGTGCAGCTGTCAGAGTACATTTATAAACAAATCACCGGGAAAACAGATTCCGTCTGGATCGCCCAACGCGAAGGCCGCGCCAAGGACGGCGACGACCGAACCCAGGCGGGATTGGTTAAAATGCTCAGTCTGAATACAAAAAGTGACTTAAAGACCTATTTCCGGGAATTGAAAGTGGTACCTGTAGCCATCTCTTACGAATACGACCCTTGCGACCTGCTCAAGACGCAGGAGTTTTTGAACAAACGAGCCGACCCAGACTATAAAAAAACATTTGAGGAAGATGTGCAGCACATGCTTTTGGGCTTGAAGGGTCAAAAAGGAGCGGTACATTTCCATTTTTCCGCCCCCCTCGACACGGAATTGGACGCTTTTGACGCGATTCCAAGTCCAAAGAAACAACTTGAATCGCTGACGGAAATGATCGACCAGCGCATCCACCAGCATTACAAATTGAGGCCGATCAATTATATAGCGCAGGATTTGCTGACAAAAACTGATACGTTCCGTAATTATTATTCAAATGAAGACCTTGAAAAAGGGGCGGCCTATTTTAATCAGCGATTTAAACTGCTCACCAATGACAAGGAGGGGTTTGGTCAGGAATATTTGCTGAAGATGTATGCGAACCCGTTGATTAATTTCTTAACCGCAACCTAAGTGCCGATGGAAATTCAAAATTTTCACTTGCGTCTATTGACCTTTTTTTTTCTGTTAAACCCTTGGGCACTTTCTGGGCAGCCCGCGCCTCTGGACAGCACTTTTGGGATAAATGGAATTGTTTCGTTTCAGTACGGTTTCAGTTCACTTTTACGAGATATGGAATTGCTGCCTGATGGTAAAATCTTGATTGCTGGCGGCAGCCCAAGTGAAATCTACCTTGCCCGGTTCAATCCGGACGGCAGTATGGATAATTCGTTTGGTGTAAATGGTATATCAGTTAATGCTGTCACTGAAAATGTAGCGCCACATGGCGATTTGGTGGTTCAACCCGATGGCAAAATTATTTCCATCGGAGAAGCCATTGATATCGCTTCACCTTTTCAAACTCGAATGTTCGCCGTTTTTCGATATAACCCAAATGGAGTTTTAGACTCCACATTTGGCCAGTCAGGCATGGTAACCACTAAATTCAGTCAATTTTATGCCTCTGGTTTTATTGGTGCCCTGCAGCCTGACGGGAAAATCCTGGCGGTTGGCCAGGCCAATCTTGGCTCTGGGCTGAGGTTTGCATGGGCACGCTATCATCCCGAGGGCAAAATAGACAGTACGTTTAGCGACAACGGCTATACCACTTTGCCTACCGGAGGTAACGGACTTCCTACTTGTACGGTAGTTTTGGCAGATGGAAAAATCCTGACAGGAGGTACGGAGGTTATAAACGGCACTCGATTTCTAATCAACCGATTACTTCCAAATGGAATAGTGGATAGCACCTTTGGGGTCAATGGTAAGTTTTCGGAATGGTTCGGAAATTATTACGAAGTGGTTCAGAGCATGGCAATATTGCCCGACGGTAAAATTTTGGGGGCCGGATGGGTAGGCGGCGGCCCTGGTGGAGGGGCCGTTTTTTTTCGTTTATCCCCTAACGGCAGCCTTGATCCAACGTTTGGAAACAATGGATTATTGATCATAAATTCAGGCGGAGTAAGTACTAACAATGAGATTGATTTGATGCCCAACGGCAAAATAGTGGCGACTGGGGCAGGGCACAGCCCATCTGTTGGAGCTGATGTAGCCTATGTAATGCGGTTCCACCCTAATGGATCTTTTGACAACTCTTTCAATTCCACGGGCTTAGGCACCATAATCGCCGGAACCGCCACCGGGGGAGACAACCAGATTATACAGCCGGACGGTAAAATCCTGATCAGCGGGTATTATTATCCATCAGACACCCTTCCTCCACAAATCATGCTTGCACGTGTGCTCAACGATGGGTTAAACGCTGCGCATGCACCCACATTCATTCGACAATGTTCTATTTCTCCAAATCCTTCTAAGGGCTTGGTGACCCTGCGTTATGAAATTGAACGCCCTCTTGATATCAGCATCAAAATCTACGATATGTCAGGGCGTTGCGCCCTAACAGTTGTAACACAAAAAAACTGCCCCACAGGTGAGAATATTGAGTATTTCGATACTTCCAGGCTTCCTTCAGGTCATTATCAAATTATGATCGAAAGTCAGCTTGGAGCAACATCTTTACAATTGGTAAAATGAAGAACAACTTAGTTTTTCATCAGGCATTTATCAATTCATTTTTTGCCCAACATTTTGAATATGGTCGTTAGGAATCAACCCCATCTCTCCGAAATCCTCACCCATCTCGGCGAGGACCGGGAAAACTATTTTCAGGCTATTTCGCCGCCGGTCATCCAGTCGAGCAATTTCGTTTTTCCAGACCTGGCAGCATTCCGTGAAGCCTTTACTGACGAACTGGAAAGCCATGTCTATACGCGCGGCAACAACCCCACCGTTGAAATTCTGCGCAAAAAACTGGCCGCTTTAGAAGGGGCTGAAGACGCGTTGGTGTTCGCAAGCGGTGCTGGCGCAATCGCAGCTGCCGTTATCGGCAATGTAAAAACCGGCGAACATATCGTATGCCAGCAAGGCCCGTATTCCTGGACCGCTGCATTGTTGCGCAAATTTTTATCGCGTTTTGGCATAGAACACACTTTTGTGGATGGCACTGACATTAAAAATATAGAAGCCGCCCTGCAGCATAACACCACCGTGTTATATCTGGAAAGTCCCAACACGATGACCTTTGAATGTCAGGATTTGACCGCTTGTGCAGCACTCGCCAGGTCGCGGGGCATCGTCTCGATGATTGACAATTCTTATTGCTCCCCCTTTTATCAAAACCCCGCAGCGTTTGGTATCGACATTGTACTGCATTCAGGTACCAAATACCTTAATGGGCATTCTGACGTGGTGGTGGGTGTGCTTTGCGCCAGCAAGGCGATGGTGAAAAAAATCTTTGAATCCGAACTCATGACACTCGGCGGAATCCTCGGTCCGCACGACGCCGCTATGGTAATACGCGGATTGCGCACGCTTCCACTTCGGCTGCAGCGGAGCGATGAAAGCGCAAAATGGTTGATTGCAAAACTCGACGGCCACACCAAAGTAGAGCGTATCTGGTATCCATTCCATCATTCCTTTCCACAACTTGAACTTGCCCAGCGACAAATGCGCGGTTGCGGGGGACTTTTCTCTGTGCAGTTCAAAACCGATTCCATGGAAAAAATGGAAGCCTTTGTGCACCGGCTGGAGCGTTTCCTGATGGCAGTGAGTTGGGGCGGGCACGAAAGCCTTATTATTCCCACAATCGGATTTTACAATATCCAGGGTCGGGCTGCGCCACCTATGCCCTGGCAGTTTGTGCGGTTTTACATCGGACTAGAAGACCCTGTCTGGCTATGGGAAGATTTGGAAAGGGCAATGGAAGCACTTTGATATTGTCGCACATTTGCGAAGTTCTATTCTTCAGTTTAGGGGTAAAACATTCCCGTTATCTTTCTGCCCAGTTTTTCTATCCTTATTCTTAAAAATGAAAAAAGCACTTCTACTGCTTCTGCCTTTAACTGCAATAACTGTGTGCCTCTCTGGTCAAATCAGTTTCGTCAACAAAACAAACCTGCTTACTCCCGATAAACACTTCAGCGGTGTGGCCATTGCTATTGCTGATATGGACGGGGATGGCCTTGACGACATCGCCCGGCTCAGTCAAGGGACCGACTTGAATATACAGTTTCAAACTACTATTGGCCAACCCTTCATTAGCACTGGCATGAACCCGCTGCCAGGCACAGACGATACCTGGGGGATGTGCACCGCCGATGTGAACAACGACGGTCTTGGCGATGTGCTCGCCGGCGGATTTTACAACGGTGTGAAAATTGCCAAATCGAATAGCAACGGGACTTTTTCGATTCAAACCCTTAACACCCCAACCACATTTGTGCAAGGGGTAAATTTTGCCGACATCAACAATGATGGTTGGCTCGATGCTTTTGTGTGCCACGATGATGGAACCTCCCGTATTTTTGGCAACAATGGCAACGGTACGTTTACCTATCAAGCCAATTGGATGAACCTGGGCACGGTGCCAGCTTCTGACAACTCGGGCAACTACGGTTCGGTTTGGAGCGATGTGAACAACGATGGACTCCTTGACCTCTATATCGCCCATTGCCGTCAAGGGGTGACTGACCCAACCGACCCCCGGCGCATTAACCAACTTTTTTTGAACAATGGTAACGGCACATATTCCCAAGACATCACCAACGCTTCCGGCCTACGCATCGGAGCACAAAGTTGGACCGCCGATTTTGGAGACATAGATAACGACGGCGATTTCGATTGTTTCATTACAAACCATGATGTAAACAGCCAATTGCTCGAAAATAACGGGGCCGGGCATTTTACAGATATTACCCAAACTTCTGGATTAATGGGAGCAATTGCCGGCTTGCCGATCCAAGGGGTTTTTCGAGACTTTGACAACGACGGCTATGTGGATATCATCGTTGCTGGACACGAACACTATATATTTCGAAACAACGGCGACAAAACCTTCGCCGCCATACCTAATCCATTTGACGACAACGGTGTGGAATCATTTGCTATCGGCGACTTGAATGGGGATGGGTTTCAGGATGTTTACGCGGGATACGCCCTTGTTTATACCGAACCATCCATCATTCCAGATGCGATTTGGATAAATGAAGGGAACAACAATCATTTTTTCAGCCTCAACCTGCGCGGCATCCAGAGCAATCGCAACGGAGTGGGCGCAAAAGTGCATCTTTATTCTGCGCTTGGCATTCAAACCCGCGAAGTACGTTCTGGAGAAAGTTATGGCATCAGCAACTCACTCCAAATCCATTTTGGTATGGGGCAGGTCACGCAAATTGACTCGGTGGTGATTCATTGGCCGTCGGGTATCCGTGATGTGATTGACCAACCCACTGTGGATCAAAGTTTGTCGGTTACAGAAGGCGGTTGTATTACGTCTTTGGTTTCAATCGTGGCCGATGGGCCCACCACGCTTTGTACGGGCCAAACCTTGATACTCCAGATCACCGAGCCTTACGACAGCTATGTTTGGAACACAGGCGACACTACGGCATCTATCTCAGCGGTCATTTCTGGCAATTACAACGTAACCACTACTGATTCTTTAGGTTGCACAGCAGTTTCCAACCAGATTCAGGTCATCTTCGACCCGATACAAATCCCGACCGTAGAAGCATTGGGCGATACCACTTTTTGTATGGGCGGCGAGGTGGTCTTGACCTCCTCAGAATCCTCTGTTTACCTCTGGAGCACAGGAGAAACTACCCAGAGTATTGCCGTGAACCAAAGCGGATCCTATAGTGTGGCAGCACAGGGGCTTTGCGCAATGTTCAATTCTTCTCCAGTACATATCAATGTGCTGGATACCCCATTGCCTGATGCTGAGCAAGACACCATTTTGGCAGGAGAATTTGCCACCCTCATCGCTACAGGTGAGAACGTGACGTGGTACCCAAGCGAAACAGCCCAAATTAGCCTTGCAGTAAACGACACGCTTGTTACACCAGTCCTTACAGAAACCACCACATATTGGCTCACCAATACTTCGGTGTATAGCCTTCCTAATAAATTTGTAGGCATGGTAGATCACATGGGCGACCCTTATAGTGGCAATAATTTCAACGGTGGTTTGATCTTTGACTGTTATGAGCCCTTTATTTTGGCAAAAACAAAGGTTATTACAAACCTGGCTGCAGTCCGCAAAATTGACCTCAAGGCGCCCAATGGTGATGTTTTGCAAACCAAGACGGTCAATATCCCTGTCGGAACCAGCATTATTGATTTGAATTTTGATGTTCCAAAGGGTACTGACTTGGTGCTAACGACCGACCAAACTGTCAACCTAATTAACATTGGTACCAACAGCCCACAATTGCGCCGAAGCAATCAAGGCTGCAACTATCCCTATGAGATTGCCGGCCTGGTAAGTATCAAAAACTCAACCGCTGACCTCAGCCGCTACTACTATTTCTATAATTGGGAAGTGCAGTATTATGGCTATGAATGCACCAGCGATCGCATTCCGGTTACGGTAGTGGTGAACGAAAAAAGTGGTATTGCACCGTTGCCCAGCTGGGCGGCCGGGCTTCGTATTTTCCCAAATCCGAGTACGGGTGTGGTAAATATTGACATACAAGGTTTTGCAGGCGGAAGTCTTTTCGTTGCCGTTAAAAATTCGCATGGCCAAACGCTTCAGGAACGCTTGTTCAACGCTCCCGCTGGCAATACCACGTTTAATACCGACCTGAGCGGTTTACCGACGGGGGTTTATTGGCTTGAGTTGGCCAATGAGGCTGGGGTGACGCAACGGAAAGTGGTGAAGCCTTAGAAATGCTATTTTAAAAAAGTGTCAACTCTAAGTGCACGTTGGCTACGAACGGTTACTAATTCTTTGAGGTTTCGTAACCGTTCACTTGTATAGACTATGTCGCTGTAATTGATTTTTCCTATTTTTGTCCAAAATTTCTGCTGTGGAAGGTCAAGGACAATCAGCGCCGTTAAGTAAAAAATCAAGCGGTTCCAAATCTTACAGTCTCGAGGAATACTTCGACTTCGAGTATAGCGCAGAAGGCAAGCACGAATATATGGATGGCCGCATTCGGGCCATGGCTTACACTTCGCCCGCACAGGGCGAAATTCAGACCAACTTGATGGATGCATTGGCAGCCTGTTTGAAAGCAAAAGATTGCAAACGCTATGCTGCTGACCGAATGATATATGTACCCGAATGCAACAAGGTTTTTTATCCGGATTTGGTCGTTGTTTGTGGCGAACAAGAATTCCACCAGCACAAAGGCAAAATGAAAGCCACACTCAATCCCTCCGTCATCATTGAAATCCTTTCTGACAGCACCGAAGAGGAAGACCGGATTGATAAATGGGGCTGCTACCGTACAATTCCTTCCCTCCGGCAATATCTGATGGTGCAGCAAAATGCTCAAAGCATACACAGTTACCTTCGCAAATCGGAGCGCGAATGGGACTATTCTTACGCCAATAAACCTGAAGAAGCCATTGCTATTCTGGACTGTTTGGTGCAACTGCAAGCGGTGTATGCAGGAGTGGAAATCTGAACATGAAGCGGGCACTCAGAGCCCCGGCCGTATTTTCGACATCATAATCACATCTATCAATACGCCATCTTTAAGCGTTGCCTTGCGCAAATAGCCCTCTCGTTCAAACCCCGCCTTTTCGAGTACTCGCTCGGAAGCGGGGTTGTAAGAATGAACCTTTGCTTCAATGCGTGCCAGCGAGCTGCGATTTTCAAAAAGCCAATCGCACAGAACCAGCACAGCATTTGTCATGATCCCCTGCCCTCGAAACGGTTCGGCCAACCAATAGCCGATCTCGTCGAAATGGCCCTCTACGCCAGATTTCAAGAAAAAACCTATGCTGCCGATCAAGCCATGTTCGGCATGACG
>JBJXGO010000162.1:0-3389 GCA_046160345.1 Saprospiraceae bacterium | reverse complement strand
GAAAAAACCAATCTTAACAAAGTACTGCTCGCGACAAACAATGGTCGCGCACGTGTGCCTGGGCGTGGCTTCCCTGCAACCGACACGGCACATATTGCCCACACCGCTTTTTCGCCCGACGGCCATTATGTGTTTTTTACCGTTTGCAAAGACCTGAATGCTTACGACAAACGCTGCGAACTCTGGCTCACCGTTATTGATCGCCGGAACCGATGGTTGCCAGCTACCCGATTGCCTGAGCCGGTTAATTTGCCTGGATACACCACCACCCAGCCAAATGTAGGCTATGATGAAACCCTGGAAGCCCCGGTATTGTGGTTTGCCAGCGACAGGCCCGGAGGCAAGGGCAAACTTGATCTGTGGCAAGTCCCCCTCGACACCAATTTTTTCTGTGTGTGCAACCTTCCCCTGCCAGGCAAAAAAATTAATCATTTGCCTGAATTTCAACAACCTGAAAACCTTGCAGCCTTGAATACTGCTGAAAACGATGGCACCCCATTCTTTTTTACGCCCACTCAAAAACTGTATTTTAGTTCAGATGGCTTGCCTGGTCTGGGAGCTTACGATATCTTTTCAGCCCATAAAAAAGAGGGCATATTTTCATCGCCGGAAAATATTGGCCCGGGCCTCAATACCAGTTTCAACGACCTGTATTTATGCCTCAAGCCCGACGGTGTGAACGGCTATTTGAGCAGTAACCGCCCGGGGGCCTTTTATCTGGACGAAAAAAGCAAGGCTGCTTGTCACGACCTGTTTTCTTTCGAATTCCCGCCAGCGCCTGTGGTGGACTCCCTGCCCCTATTGGCTTCAAAAAAACCTGAATTGCCCCCTACCCTGCCTTTGCTGTCGCCAGTTGAACCTCCTAAACTGGTGGATTTCAATGGTTTGCCACTTTATTTTGACAACGACGAACCTGATAAACGAACCCGCCGCACCACGACCAAAAAAACATACGACGAAACGGCTCAAGCCTACCTGGAACGCCAGAACGACTATCGCGAGCGGTTTGCAGGCAAGGAGGAAGGAATGCGTGCCGATCTCGCCGGGCAACAGGTGGACGATTTTTTTGACAATGAGATCCGGCAGGGATACGAGCGACTCGGCCAGCTTTGCGATCTGTTGCTCAACAAACTGGAAAATGGGGAAGCACTCGAGGTGCTCATTAAGGGCTTCACCAGCCCGCGCGCACAAAGCGATTACAACCTGAATCTTGGCAAACGCCGCGTAAGCAGCGTGCGCAACCATTTCGAAACCTGGTCTGACGGAGCCTTCCAGCCCTTCCTGCGCACAGGAAAACTAAAAATTACTGAAGCCAGTTTTGGCGAAACCACCGCCAGGGCAAACGTTAGTGACCACCTGGCTGATGAGCGAAATTCTATCTACCATCCAGATGCTGCGCGAGAAAGGCGGGTAGAGATTGTGGAGGTGAGGGTGCAAGAATGATTGGATTTTGCTGAATGATTGCATTCCATCAGAAATCTTGTTTATTTTTGCACAAAATTCATACCGATGACAAACACCGGAAAAATTCTGACCCGCTCGAAAGCATCTGTTGGTCTGGACGAGATTATTGAAGGTATGACAGCCTTTGATACCGAGACGCTGGAGCAATTCATGCAGCAAGTTGGCAACTTGGTGGCACGAAAAAAGACCCCAAACCACCTGTCTGAACGCGAGTCAGATTTGCTAATGGCTATTAACTACAGTATCCCCGCTGAACTTCAGCAACGCTTCGAAGCCCTGAGCGCAAAACTGCAGTCAGGACTTTTGTCTGCTGACGAGCACACCGAAATGCTCCGACTCATTGATCAACTAGAACAAAGCCACGCCGAGCGCCTGAAAAAACTACTTGATTTGGCTCAACTCCGCGGAGTTCCGCTTAAAACGCTGATGCAGGATCTTCAACTGGTACAGCATGCCTGATTCCAGAATTCGTGGCAAAAAACGAGACGCCGTATTCGCTGCCGCTGACTTCCGATGTGAGTATTGCAAGACTCCGATTGAATTTACTATTCAACCCTTTGTAGTAGAACATATCCTACCAGTTATTCGAGGTGGCAATAGTTCAATGCACAATCTTGCCTGTGCTTGTGGAGGCTGCAACGGACACAAATATGATAAAATCGAAGCGGCCGACCCTGCAGAAAACACACCCTGCCCTTTATTTAATCCGCGAACCGACATTTGGGACAATCATTTTGCATGGAATGCCGATTTCACGCAAGTCATTGGGGTAACCGCGATTGGTAGGGCAACCGTCGCCGCACTCCATCTAAACCGAGCAGGGCTAGTCAATATACGCCGTTTAATGGTGTTGGGAGGCGTACATCCGCCTGATCGTTGATAAGACCCTGGGCATTTCCGGGGAGTGCTCAGAAATGTGTGGCACACCTAAATCAGCGTATTGAAAATCAATGTGGTAGTCAAGGTGTGCCACACTTTTCTGAAAAAATTTGCATTTCGCCTCGCCCGCTGTTCCCCGCAGCACAAAAAGACATCTCCTCTCCTCGCCAGTGGGCTTCCTTTCCCTACCTTCGCACCGTGTTTCACATCATCAATAAATTATCCTTGTTGTTGCTCACCACGTTCCTCGTGGCAGCATGCAACCGACACACCTACCACCCACCAAAAATGGAGCATTTCAGTATTCCTTTCGAGACGAACGACAACCGAACCCTTACTTATCACGAAGCCATCGCTTGTTATGAAAAAATGGCGGCGGCATACCCGCGTTCTTTCAAATTGACCAAAGTTGGTAGTACCGATGTAGGTGAGCCGCTCCATGTGGGGGTGTTAAATACCAGCGGAGAATTTGACCCCCAAAAGATCCGCAAATCCGGAAAGCGCATCTTGCTGATCAACAACGGCATCCATCCCGGAGAGCCAGAAGGCATTGACGCCACCGTGATGCTGTTGCGCGATTATCTGGAAAAGCCAGATATGCAAAAAGCCCTTGAGCATCTGGTGATTGTGGTTATTCCTGTATATAATGTGGACGGATGCCTGAACCGCGGTTCTTACTCAAGAGCCAACCAGGATGGCCCGGAGTCTTATGGTTTCCGGGGAAACGCCCGAAATTATGACCTCAACCGCGATTTTATAAAATGCGATTCGCGCAATGCCCGCACGTTCAATCAGATCTTCACAAGCTGGTTGCCCGACATTTTTGTGGACAACCATACGAGCAATGGTGGTGATTATCAATATACTATGACGCTCATCGCTACTCAGCACAATAAATTGGAGGCGCCCCTCGGTCAGTTTTTGGAAAGCACTATGTTGCCCGAACTCTATGCCGAAATGAAAACGCGCAAGTGGGAAATGATCCCTTATGTGGACTCGCCCAAAGAAACTCCCGACTCCGGCATTACCGGCTTTTGCGATTATGG
>JBJXGO010000161.1:0-43240 GCA_046160345.1 Saprospiraceae bacterium | reverse complement strand
GTCACTGAGAGTACATAGGTCCCGGCCTTGTCTATGAGCGGGTCTGAGGTGTTGGCCCCCGACACAAAATGGCCGTCCTGAGTAGCCCATTGGTAAATCAGGTTTGGTGCGCCGCTGCCGTTGCCGTTAAGTGCCGCCGTTTCCCCCGCACAATCAAGGGTGAACGCCGGGCCCGCGTCGGCCGTTGGCGGGGCCTGGTTGGCAGCCACGTTCACTGAAGCAGCGTTTAGGCAATTGTTGGCGGGATTCAACCCGATCAGATAATAAGTCCCTGGCGCCGAAACAGAAAGCGTTGCGCCCGTTGCCAAAAAGGTGGTGTCAAGGCCGTTAATGGTGACCCATGAAAACTGGACACCGCCGACGGTCGAACTGCCTGTGAGGGCCTGCGAGGGCGAAGTACAGGTTAACAGGCCAGGGTTTGCAATTGAAAGCTGGGGCGGGTTGAGGCTTTGTGTAACGGCGATGCTGGCTGATGCTGTGCAGGAAGTAACGTTGTCCGTTACCACCAGAATGTATTGCCCGGGAGCGTTCACCGTCAGGCTGTTTGTGCCGTTTCCGACCGGTGTGCCGTTGTACGACCATTGGAAATTGCTTGGGTTAGGGGTGCCAGTCACACTTCCGTTGAGGACAGTCGAGGTCGTGCTGCAGTCCAGCGCAGTGGTGGCCGCCGTGATACCCGCTTGTGGCTGGGTGGTCTGGTCAGCGACCACAAAAGAGGCCGTTCCGGTGCAGGCCCCCCCGCCATTCACAGTGACGGTGTAGCTGCCTGCCGGGAGGTTGGCGATGTCTTCAGTGCTGGCTCCATTTGACCAGGTAAAGAGGTAGCCTGTTGCCGGGCCGGCCGTCAAGTTTATCGCCCCGTTGTTGGTCACACAGGAATTGTCGGCTGTTGGGGCTCCGCTGATCAGGGGGAGGGTCACGTTTTCCGGGACGGTATAATTGCCCACCGAAGTGCATCCGTTGGCTGCGGTAACGGTGACGCTGAAGCTGCCGGAAAGGATGTTGGCCAGGTCTTCTGTGGTAGCTGCGTTCGACCAAAAATACTGGTAGGGTGCAGGGCTTCCCGCCACGCTCAGGTTGATTCCGCCGCTAGCCTGCCCGCAGCTGGCCGCGACGATGTTGTCAGAAAGTGCCGGGGCCGGGGTGTCTCCAGCGACCACAAAAGAGGCTGTTCCAGTGCAGGCCCCGCCGCCGTTCACCGTGACGGTGTAGCTGCCGGCCGGGAGGTTGGCGATGTCTTCGGTGCTGACTCCGTTTGACCAGGTAAAGAGGTAGCCTGTTGCCGGGCCGGCCGTCAGGTCTATGGCCCCATTGTTGGTCACACAGGAATTGTCGGCAGTAGGGGCCCCGCTGATCTGGGGGAGGGTCACGTTTTCCGGGACGGTGTAATTGCCCACCGAAGTGCATCCGTTGGCTGCGGTGACGGTGACGCTGAAGGTGCCGGAAAGGATGTTGGCCAGGTCTTCAGTGGTAGCCGCGTTCGACCAAAAATACTGGTAGGGGGCAGGGCTTCCCGCCACACTCAGATCAATGCCGCCGCTGGCCGCCCCGCAGCTTGCAGCCGCGATGTTCGGAGACAATACTGGCAAGGGGATACTGCTGGTTACAGTGAGCACGGATGTGCTGCTGCAGGCTCCCCCAGCGCTTACCGTCACCGTGTAAGTGCCTGCCGGGAGGTTGCTCAGGTCTTCGCTGGTCTGGCCGCTTGACCAGTTGAATGAATAACCAGGGACAGCGGGATTTATGGTCAGGTCAATGGCCCCGTTACTGAGCGTACAGGAACTGAGGGGCGTGAGCGTGCTTGCAATAGCCGGTGAGAAGGAGTTTTCTGGCACCGAAAAATTGTCCACTGTGGTGCAACCGTTGGCTGCAGTGACCGTGACAGTAAAGGTGCCGGAAAGGATATTGGCCAGGTCTTCTGTGGTGGCCGCGTTCGACCAAAAATACTGGTAGGGTGCCGGGCTTCCTGAAACGCTCAGGTTGATGCTACCGCTGGCCGCCCCGCAGCTGGCCGCCGCGATATTTGAGGATAGTAGTGGACTTGGTACATTGCTTGCCACGTTGAAGGCTGCTGTATTGGTACAATTGCCCCCAGCACTCACCGTGACAGTATAGGTGCCTGCCGGAAGGCCGGTCAGGTCCTCAGTAACGGCCATGTTTGACCAAAGGTAACTGACGCCACCGGGCGGGTTGACGCTCAGGTCAATAGCCCCGTTATTGAGAATGCAGGAACTGTTGGCGCTAGGCGAACCTGCGAGCGCAAACGAGATCGAATTGCCTGGAACGGTTGCGCTGGCCGTTGCGGTACAGTTATTGGCATCCGTGACAGTTACAGTGTAGGTGCCGGCAGCTATATTGACGAGGTCCTCAATGACATGCCCGCTGTTCCACAAGTACCCGAAGGGTGCGGTACCCCCGCTGACGCCCAAATCGATGCTCCCATTGGAAAGCCCACAAACTTCAGGGGCAACCGATTGCGAAGCAGCGGGGCTGCTGCGCTGGTCAACAACAAAATAAGAGGCCGTGGCGGTGCAGCTGCCCGATTCGGTCACTGAAACGGTGTAGGTCCCCGGGGGCAGTCCGCTGAGGTCCTGGGTAGTGGCGGTGTTGGACCACAGATAGGTATAGGCGCCCGCAGGGGTTACGTCGAGGTCGATGGCGCCGTTGTTCGCTGCACAGTTGGTCAAAGGCGCAGGGGTGGCTGTGAGGGTAAAGGTTGAGGCGTTGTTGGGCACGTTGAGGGTTGCCGACCGGGTGCAGCCGCTCGCTGCCGTCACGGTCACGGAATAGTTGCCCGGCAAGAGGTTGGCAATGTCCTCTGTAGTTTCGGTGTTTGACCACAGGTAAGCGTATGGCCCTGCAGGCCCAGTCACGCTCAGCTCAATGGCGCCGTTGTTCACACTGCAGATGGAGGCCGTGATGTTTGTGGTAAGCACGGGCGCGGCGGTGTTGTCGGCCACGGCGAATGTGCTGGACGACTGGCAGCTTCCGAGGCTTACTGTGACCGTGTAGCTGCCCGAGCTGAGGTTGCTGAGGTCTTCGTCGGTGGCGGAGTTCGACCACAGATAGATATAGCTCCCGGCCGGCGCAACGCTTAGGTCAAGGCTGCCATTAGAGTTGGTACAAGAGGTGTTCCCCTGAGGCGCGGCGCTGAGGTTTATCGCGATATTGTTGTTCAGCACATTTGCCGAGCCCACGGCGGTACAACTGTTTGCCCCTGTAACCGTGACGGAATAATTGCCGGGGGCCAGATTGCTGAGGTCTTCAGTAGTTGCCGCATTCGACCAAAAGTAGGAATATGGCGGCATGCCGCCGTTCACGCTAAGGTCTGCCGAGCCGTTGCTGAAACTGCAAGTGGCAGGGTTGCCGGATGCCGACAAGTTGGGCGGCACGGCATTATCGAGGATAGTGAACGAATTGCTGGACAGGCAGGTACCTAAAGATACCGTGACAGTATAGGTTCCAGCCCCAAGGTTATTCAGGTCTTCACTCGTGGCGGTGTTCGACCACAGATAGTTATAGACTCCAGAAGGCGTCACGCTAATATCGAGCGAGCCGTTGGAAACTGCGCATGAATTGTTTTCAATGGGCGTTCCGCTTACGCTGAGCGCAACGTTGTTGTTCAAAACGGTCGCCGCACTCACCGCTGTGCAACTGTTCAATCCCGTAACGGTGACAGAATAGGTGCCTGGGGCCAGGTTGACAAGGTCTTCGGTAGTGGCTGCGTTCGACCACAGGTAACCAAACGGCCCTGTCCCGCCGCTCACATTGAGGTCAACGGCGCCATTGCTGAAATCACAGTTGGTGGCAGTAGCAGAAGTGGACAAGCTGGGAGGGAAGGCCGTGTTGGCGACTGCGAAGGTGTCGAGGTCTATGCAGCCCGGCCCGTAGGATACAGTAACGAGGTAGTCTCCGGCACTGAGATTGAAAAGGCTGTCGGCGGTATGGCCGCTAGACCACATGTAATTCAGCAGGGTGTCTGACCAGATAGTGAGGAACAAAGAATCGGTGGTCACCACGTCGAGGAATACTGACCCGGTGGGCAGCGCACAGGAAATATTGTTGGTTGAGTTGCCAATTATGTCGATTGCTGGGTTGATATTGGTAACGATCGCGGCGTTCTGAGAGGAGCAGCCTGCGGAGTTGGTTACGGTGACGAAGAAGGTGTCGGCCACGAGCTGGCTGAGGTCCTGCGAGGTGTCGCCGGTGGACCACAGAACCTCGAAGGGCTGTCCACCCCCGGTGATGGTCATGTTGATAGACCCATTGGGCAGGCCACAGAGGCTGGGCGATGGCACGGCTGGGATGTTTGGGAAATCACGTAGGTCGTTTACAACATAGGTTTCTTCCCGGACACAGGTGCCGCCAGCGCTGACGGTCACCGTATAGCTGCCTGGAGTAAGGTTTTTGATGGTTTTGGTGGTGGCCCCGTTCGACCAGACAAAGGGCAGGTTGGGAGGGCTGATGGTCAGTGCGATTAAGCCATTCAAAGTAGTATCGCAAGAGGTTTGATCTATTATGGTGGCAGAAAGTCCAATGGGTATGGGAACGTCCGGGACGGTGGCACTACCTGTTGCAGTACAGCCGTTACTGCCGGTAACAGTCACAGAATAATCGCCAGGGGGTATGTTCGCTAAGCTTTGGGTTGTTTCGCCATTAGACCATTGATAAGTGTTGGGTAGCGCCGGACCTCCTGTAAGAAGATTTAAAACCACAGAACCGGTGCTCAATCCACAAATGGCATTGGTATTAACCAGGTTAAATACGGGTAAGTGAGGAATATCTGACAACAAGAAATCTGTAGTGTCTTTGCAGTTGCCCAATCTCGTGACTATGACAGTATGGTATCCTCCGGTCAAACCGGTAATGTCCTGTGTGGTAGCACCATTTGACCATTCATAAGTGGCCACTAGTGCGGCGGCGAAAGGGGTAACATTAATGTCAATGCTGCCATTGCCACCGATACAAGTAGTGTTGTTTATCATGACAGATAAGTCTGCCATTACAGCAAGCGTAAGCGCATTCACCATTCCCGTATAGGAATTGCTACAACCGTTTGTGCCAGTTACGGTGACGGTATATTCACCTGCGGTCAGGTTATTGATAGTAAAATCAGTACCGCCATTTGACCACAAGTAGGTATAAGGTGGCGCTCCACCCAAGGCCTGTATGGCCGCAGAGCCATTACTTGTTTCACAAAAATCTCCAGGGAATCCGCCAATTGGAGGGATTAGTGTAGGGGCATTTGTAAGGTTGGGGACTGTAAATTCAGCAGTCGCTGTACACGTAACCCCGTATGTGACTGAAATAGTATAGGTGCCTGGCGCTAAGTTGGCAATATCCAGCGTCGTTTCGCCATTCGACCAAAGATAGGTCCAGGGGCCTATAACCGGGGTGACCGTTACGTCAATGGTGCCGTCTCCCGATCCATTACACAAGGTGTTTCCTGTGACGACCCCGGTAATTGACTGGGGGAAAATAGGAGGTACACTCCCCACCATTCCAGCAGTAAATACTTTGTTACCGTTAGGGTCTGTAATAGTTACAGAATAAGTTCCTGGGGTCAGGCCGGATATATCTTGTGTCGTTTCGCCGTTTGACCACTCATAAGTGTAAGGGCCGCCGGGGTCGGGGGTAAGGTCAATAGACCCGATACCCTGACCACAAACATCGGGGAAGATGTCCAAAGTTGGAAAGAGCAAAGCTTCCTTGCAAATGGTGGCGCTATCCAATTCCGCATGGTTAGCGGAGTTGTTCTCCCCGTATCCATGATTCTCTACTTCATCCAGCCCATCGGAAGACACGGAAAAGCTTGGAAGAACAGGTTTGGCTGAAATTGTGGAGCAACAAATAGCCAGAATAAGGGCGGGTAAAAAGGTAAAAACCTTCATAAAAAAACAGTTTTTGTGTGGTAATTCAAAATAGTATTTGAACTACATTGAGCAATAATAAGTAATCCGGTAAGGGGGCTTATCCGACAAAGATATGTTTATCCTCGAATTCGCTTCATCCTAAGGAAAAAAGGCGTCACATTTGGATCGTTTAATGAGATCCGATTATTCACTTCAACCATCAAATTCTTAGAATGGAAATGGTTTTTCAAAAGCCTCCGCTCCCAGCATTTCGCGCTGATAACTAATAAATCGGAGGAAATGCTCCGTAAAAACGTCAAAGTTATTTGCTTGTAGAAACGCATTTTCGGGGTTTTCTACCGACGTTGGGCTGCTTTGCAGCAAGCAGGAACCCAAGCTAAGGTTCCGCTGCGTAGCAGCCCAACGTCGGTAGAAATCGTCGTTGCGGATTTTGGGGAGGTGCATAGCACCGAAACTCGGTCGCGCCATCTTCCGATGCTACGAACCTTCTCACATTCTCCTGCTATTTTGCTACCGACGTTAAGCTGCTATGCAGCACACCACGGCTTGGCATTGCGCCCTATTGCCAGACAAACAAACATCATCCCCATTCTACTACGTCCTCCAAAAATCGAACAAATACTTTTCTTCAAACTCAATTTCCGCTTTTTTCAACATTTCGAGGTACTCTTCCCGGAATGATTTTTTGCAGTGATGGTCATCTTGGCGTTCGATGTATGTTGCTACATTGGGCACTTGTGAGCGGCTATACGAAAATGCTGCGTACCCAATCTGCCATGCGAATTGGAATGACGACAACTTGTTGTTATTGATAAACTCGTTGGAAGATGTTTTTATCTCTTGCACCAATTTTGGCAACGGCTGGGAAGGCCGGTAACCAATCAAGATGTGGATGTGGTCAGGTTGGGAATTGATTTGCAGCATTTTGTGCCCGTGGTTTTGGACAATGCCTGTGATATACGCATGCAGGCGTTCCTGCCATGATTTTTGAATCAGGGCTTGACGGTGTTTTACAGCAAAAACACCGGAACAATGCGATTTGCTTTCCAAATTTAATTGCTTTTCTTCCTAGTTGGCGCACTGCGTCAACTAGGAAGAAAACGCAACACAACTGAGACTCTAACAAACCAACATGATTGCCTCCAAAAGAAAAAACTGGCTGCCCGCATCCTATGCACGAGCAGCCAGTATGTATATCGAACTGGCGTTCCGAGATTTCCTACTTCACCCCAAAATCCTTCCGGATCTTGTTCAGCGCACTCCCCGACTGTACCCACTCGATCTGGGCATCATTATAGGTGTGATTCACATCAAATTTGTCGGTGCTGCCATCTGAATGGGAAAGCACAATTTGAAGTGATTTGCCGGGTGCAAATTTATCAAATCCGAGAATGCTTACTTTGTCGTCCTGACGTACCTTGTCGTAATCCGCATGGTTGACAAAGGTAAGCGCCAGCATACCCTGTTTTTTCAGGTTGGTCTGGTGGATACGGGCAAAGGACTTAACCACCACGGCTTTTACGCCGAGGTAGCGCGGTTCCATGGCGGCATGCTCGCGACTGCTGCCTTCGCCAAGGTTTTCTTCTCCAAAAATGATCGTACCAATGTCTTTTTTCTGGTAATACCTCGCCGAAGCAGGAACTTCCATAAACTGCCCCTTCTCCGTATTCAATACTTTGTTTCGCTCTCCGTTGAAAGCGTTTTCAGCCCCGATGTAGCAGTTGTTGGAAATATTTTCGAGGTGCCCCCGGTACTTAAGCCATGGCCCGGCCATTGAAATATGGTCGGTAGTACACTTGCCTTTGGCTTTGATGAGTACCCGCATATCACTCAATTCAGCATTGGTAATTGGCTTGAAGGGCTTGAGCAGTTGCAGGCGTTGGCTGTCTTTGGCAACAGCAATTTTGATGGCGCCTTTTGCCGGGGCAATAAACCCGGCGTCGCCAACGTCAAACCCGGCTTTCGGCAGTTCGATGCCTTTGGGTGGAGTTAATTTTACTTGTTCCCCCTTTTTGTTGGTCAGGGTTCCTTTTTTAGGGTTGAAAGTCAAGTCGCCCGCAATGGCAAAAGCGGTCACAATTTCAGGAGAAGCGACGAAGGCATGGGTATTGGGGTTGCCGTCGTTGCGTTTGGAGAAATTGCGGTTGTAAGAGGTCATGATCGAATTCGGGCGATTTTCATCGTCAATATGCCGAGCCCATTGGCCGATGCAGGGGCCGCAGGCATTGGCAAGCACCATACCGCCAATTTTTTCAAAATCGCGCAAAAGTCCGTCGCGTTCAGCAGTGAAGCGAATTTGCTCCGAACCAGGGGTGATGGTGAATTCTGACTTTACTTCGATGCCCTGTTCGTAAGCCTGCCGTGCAATCGAGGCCGCACGTGTGAGGTCTTCGTAACTGGAGTTGGTGCAAGAACCGATAAGGCCAACTTCGAGTTTTGCCGGGTATTTGTTCTTTTTGACGGCTGCGGCGAACTTCGACAAGGGCCAGGCCAAATCTGGCGTAAATGGCCCGTTGATATGCGGCTCGAGTTTGCTCAAATCAATTTCAATTACCTGGTCGAAGTATTTTTCCGGGTTGGCGTAGCATGCTGCATCGCCGGTGAGGTAGTCGGCCACTTTGTTGCACATCGAAGCGACCTTACTGCGGCCTGTGGCTTTGAGGTAGCGAGCCATGGTTTTGTCATAGCCAAAAGTCGAGGTGGTAGCGCCGATCTCTGCGCCCATATTGCAAATCGTGCCTTTGCCCGTAGCGCTCATGCTTTGTGCACCGGGGCCAAAATATTCGACTATGGCTCCTGTTCCCCCTTTTACAGTAAGGATACCGGCTACTTTCAAAATCACGTCTTTGGGAGAGGACCATCCGCGCAATTTTCCGGTAAGTTTCACCCCGATGAGTTTGGGCATCTGAAGTTCCCAGGCCATGCCGCTCATAGCGTCCACGGCATCGGCGCCGCCTACGCCGATCGCAACCATGCCGAGACCACCTGCGTTAACGGTATGGGAGTCCGTACCGATCATCATGCCTCCAGGGAATGCATAGTTTTCTAGTACAATTTGGTGGATAATGCCCGCTCCTGGCTTCCAAAATCCGATACCATATTTCTGCGAAACCGTGCTTAAAAAATCAAAAACTTCTTTGTTTTTATCCAGGGCCACGATCATATCCTTTGCCGCGCCTACTTCCGCTGTTATAAGATGATCGCAATGAACGGTACTGGGTACGGCAACTTTTTTTCGCCCGCAAGTCATAAATTGCAGCAGGGCCATTTGTGCCGTAGCGTCTTGCATTGCCACCCGGTCCACTTGAAAAAACACATAATCGCCGCCGCGTTTGTAGTCGGTCAGAGGGTTATCCTGATGAAGGTGTGCAAAAAGGATTTTTTCGGAAAGGGTGAGGGGGCGTTTCAGTTTGGCTTTGGCTGCATCTACACGGGCGGGGTAAGCGGCGTAAAACGCCTTTAGCATTTTAAGGTCGAATATCGTCGAGGCCATTATCTTGTGTTTTTGTCAAAAAGTGCGCAAATGTACGGGTTTTGATTGCCAAATTGGAAGGAACATGAGCGGAAAAAGTTTTGGGAAAACGCCATTAAAATTAACGGCAATGGGTTGTTTCACAGGGTTATCTCCGATGAAAGGTCATGATATAACCATCAGTACGGGTGATGGTCAATTCATTTTGGTCTAATGTATATTTCCCATACACCGTTGCTGAATTGCCTGTGGGCCCTCTGGTGTAAAGATTGTTGAGATCTGCGCACCATGCTGAATAATTGATAGAAAAGTCAGGCTCGTTTCTCATTTTTTTCAAGGCGAACATCATCATACTGCCTTCCGGGTGAAAAGACAAAAAAACGGGCCCTCCAATTGATTCCCAAACGCCCATTAATGGCTTTCGGAGGAAACAGCTGACATGTATTTGCCCAAACGATGGACTGCTAGTCATAAGCGAAGTGGAGGGGAGTGCAAATAAATTTCTATGTCGCTCAATCCGTATTGAATCGTCAGGTTTTGGCACCCCTTTTCTCAATAACACCCTGATCCTGGGCGCTGGATTTAGGCTTACGGGAAATTTAACGATTTCCTGTTCTGTCAATTGAAGTGAATCGGTAGTCGGGTTTCCTGAAATGGAAAAGCCATAATTAGGGCCGTCGTAAAGCCTTAGTCCAGGCCTTATGTGACTGGCCATGCTCAAACTGTCAATTCCTGCTGCTGCTACGGTATAGCAATCTGTTCTATAAAGCAGATAGCCCTGCCAGGCATTTTTCCCAACAGAATCAAGCTGAACCGAAACCGTTTCGCCATAGATCGTTCCTGTGAAAAATTGAGCAAAAAGTGGGCTGGCTAACGTGCCTGAAAAAAATAGCGCAACTATAAATTTGGTCATGGTGTAGTAAATATTAGGTTTTAGAAAAAAACGCTGCAATAGTAGAGTGATGGGAAACAAAAAAGCGGGCCCAAGTTGAAAAAAAATAAAACAGGGACGAAAAACCATCGTCCCTGTTTCTGCAATTCAAGTGCGCAAGCCAGAAGTTTCAATATCTTTTTTCCTAATCAAGCCGCACCACTTTTTTCAACAACACAGTCTCATTTTCACCCGGAATTTCTAAAGACAAGGCATAAACTCCTTTGGGTAGATTTGCTGTCATTATTTGCAGCGTCTGCTCGCCTGCCACGATCTGCACGGTTTGGGTCAGCACTGGCACGCCCAGAATATCGCGCAATACCAAACGGCCCTCAAATCCAGAGGCGCTTTCCAAAGCAACATTCAAAACATCCTGAAACGGTACTGGCGATACCCTTACCTGAGCAATATCGTCCAGGGCCGTCACACCGTTCACATACTCCGGACAGGTAAAGCCGCGCCGCACCTGTCCGCGGATCTCTCCACCCAGGTAGCCCGGGGTGCTGATCTGGACGTATGTGCCGCCATTTT
This sequence comes from Saprospiraceae bacterium, assembly GCA_046160345.1. Lineage (GTDB taxonomy): Bacteria > Bacteroidota > Bacteroidia > Chitinophagales > Saprospiraceae > M3007. Next base: position 32,433 of record JBJXGO010000161.1, on the reverse strand, counting down.
CGATGATGGGGCCAAGTACTGCCATTATTTCGTGCGAATTGGCAATGATCGGCTCTGTATTAGGTATCACGTGAAACGCAGCGCCGTTGTTGCCAAACGTTCCTTGCGCAAAATAACCGTCCACAGGAGTTGCAGCCAGTCCATCCGTAATGATCTTGTAGTTGAGGTAACAGTTGGCTTGATCTACGGAAGCCACCGCAATGCCAAGTGCACCGCTATTGGTTGGAGGCACTACCTGGACGCCACAAAGATCGAAAGCATAGCCTTTGCGCAAGGTGTTTTTCATCACTCCCCTTAGTTCGCCGTTTGGGAAAGCAGTGGTGGTAACGTTTATATAAAAGCGCCCCTGGGCAAAGTCGGTGAGTTGGGTTGCTGTGACTTTGTATTTTTTAAAATATAGTCCCGGAGCAACAGGGACACCCATATCGATCAATTCGGGGCCTACTTCATTAGGGTTTCCGATGTGGATTTTAACCGAAGTAGGTTGAATTGCATTAATAAAAACGGTCGTGCTAAAGCTGTCGACTGTTCCATTTATTACGGTTTGGTTGAAGCCAAAACCTGCGCTTGGAGGTGAGGGAGGGGGTAATTGCTGTACGCCATTGATGGGCGCCAACGAAGCGAAATAGCCGAGATGATCTATGGAGCCCCGGACTTCTCCCTGTGGAAAATTGACGGTTTTGATCGTAATGTAATATTTGCCCTCTCTTGCTCTTATCAAAAAATCAGGAGTTACTGTATCCAGATATACAAGACCCTGAATGAGCATTCCACCTCCAAAGGGAACCTTTAGCGAAACTACCAAAGTATCGTTCTGCTTATCGTATATGCCCACGCTGGTCATGGCACTGCTCAGTCCGTTTACCACAAAGGCATATACGATATCTCCTGCACCCAATGGGAAATGGATGCCGCCAAAGGCCCGTGCATTTACGCCGGTAGGCGGCACTACCTGGTCGCCGGTCATGGACACGGCAAAATCGAGGTCGGTTTCGCAAATAAATTGACCGCGCATTTCTCCATTTGGATGAGCAGTGGTGCGCAGCTCTGCATACACCCCATTTCTCAACAAATTTTGGAGCAGGGCAGGGGTGACATCCATTTGGCCTTTTATGTGCCGTCCGTGAATAAGCGGCAAAAAATCGAGCAGCACGGCACCTGTTTGGCCGGTAATGCCCAGGCGGATATTCGCTTCGATTACCTGTCCGTCGAGCTTGACCAGCATACCGCTCACGTTTACTTTGCTACGATCCGGGGTGAAAATAAAAGTAATCAAGCCTTTAGCATCCGTATTGACAGCAGGGATGACCTCAGAGCCGCCCAATTCAACGTGAAAGATCAAGTGCGGGATGGGACTCTGTGCTTGGAGCGGAGTTTTTAAGAAGCCCAAAAACAGGCTCAATGTCATTAAGACAAAGGCAAAAAAGGCTTGTGGCCGAAGAAGATAAATAGTTTTATGCATGGTGAAGATTTGTTGAAAAGAAAAAAATGCTGTTGCAAACCTAATGAATTCCATGATTCATTTTCAAAGGCAATTGAGATCCTACTATGTCAAACCCCTGTTTCGGCATAGTTATCGGCGCATTCGCTCATTTTGGCCAAAATGTTGGGTACAAGCATTTACCTTTTCGGCAAAATCTATGCTCCTAATTATGAAAAGATCAATATTTTTCACCCTATGCCTTAGTTTTCAAATTCTGACGCTTGTAGCCCAAGTGCCTGAATGGGACCATATTCCCGGGCCTGATGATGGCGGAATTGAAAACTTTGACCTGGATGGGACGGCGCTCTATGCTCTGAGCCGTTCGGGCATCTACCGCTCCGACGATGAAGGGTATCATTGGCAATTGCTTTCTCCTTCGCTTTCAACTACCCGCGACAAGCGGCAACTCCGGGCAGAAAAGGGTGTTTTTTATGCGCTTAACTACGTAGGTTCACTCGTTCGGAGTGATGACCAGGGTGGATCTTGGAAACCTGTTTTACAAAAACCTTTTCCTAACGATTTTGAAAACGAACGCCTTCAGCAAATTTTTGTCAAAGGCGATACCCTGCTCGTGGGTAGTTGGTCCACGATTTATCGTTCCACCAACCGGGGCGAAACCTGGACAACCACAGCTGACCTTGTGCCTGCTTCATTTGTTTCCATAGTTGAGTTCAAAAACGAGATTTTCGCTGCCCAGGACCGCTATATTTATCGCTCTTCAGATGGCGGTTTAACTTGGGAAACCGTATTCACCAATGCGATCGGGTATTCATCCCTGACAGCTACGGATTCTTTTTTGCTGGCATTTTATGACGATCAGACCCGCCTTATACGTAGTACGGACGGGCTTAGAACATGGGATTTAATTGATACGGATACAATCGCAGATCATCTTGAAGAGAATCCTTTTTGGGGCGATCCACTTAAATGGATAGGAGGGGCGGGCTCGTTGCTCTATTACTTCCAAACTGATTACTACGGTGAATACTGCCCGATCCGGTTTTGTTATTCCTCTGATGGCGGCGATACCTGGCATCGGGGAAACAATGGAAACCAGGTGCCAATTGGATATAAACTAAATGATGGAATAAATTTCGGCCATCACATCGTGCTGGCGAGCAATCGGATTCAACATGCTTTGGATAGTGCGGGTACTTTTTTTACCCTTCAAACAGGACTGCATAGTGCAAGGATCGGGCAAATAATTCATCAAGAAAACACGGTGCTTTTAACGACGGATGATGAGCATGGGCATTATTCTACAGACCGTGGAGTGACTTGGGAAAAATTTCAAACTCCAAGTAACGGGGGGGACAACTGCGGGCAACAGCTCTGGTTTTTGCGTACCGATAAAAGGATATTCCGAATTCAGTACTCCCCAAATTTCTTTGATTTCTCGTATAGTGATGATCAAGGGCAGAGCTGGATACCATTTGAATTGAAATATCCATATCGAATGGTTTCGACGGACCACGCTTTTTTCTTTCTGGAACATCCTGAGCACTCATCAAATTTTATCACTAGAATTTGGAAGATCGGAGATAGTGATTCGAGCTTTTCTGAGCTTTATCTTTCAAATTTTAATTTCGGCGATCTATACGATTTACCGCTTTATGGGTTTGGGGACCGGTTTGGGGTCGAATCAGAAGGCGAGTATTATATCTTTGACGACAAGGGCAATCTTATTCAAAAACTGCCCTTAAGTGGCTGTAATTCTCCTTTAGTCAATTCGAGTAGTCTGCATTTTGCCGGAAACACCTACTACAACTTTTGCAACGACCGTTGCTATATCCTGCAGGAAAACGCTACAGACTGGCAAGAGATATATCCACAAGATTGGACCACTGGCATACCACTTTACCACAGCCCAATGACATTTTTTACCTATCACGAAGGGGTCATTTGGGTCGGACTGGAAGGCAAAGGGCTTTTTTATGCCACCGATAATACGGGCCGGTTTTATCCTGCGCAGCCGCAAATGCCTTATCCGCATCCTACCGCACTTTCTATTTATGAAAATGAACTTTGGGTTGGTACAGACGGAGGAGGTATTTGGACCTATCCGCTGCCTAAAACACGGATCGACCCATCAAAAAAGCCTGTTTTTAGCCTGTTTCCCAATCCTTCTGACGGAGTTTTAAATCTACAAACTGACTCATTTGTCAAGGAAGAGATCAGTTTTTCCCTTTTGAGCACAGATGGCAAAGCTGTGGCAAAAAAAGTGCTTAGCCCTGGTCAATATTGGAGTTTCGATTTTCAAGGGTTGCCCAAAGGGGTTTATTTTTTGCAATTGAGGACAGACTCTGAGGTTTATGGCTTAAAATGGGTTATAGAGAATTAGACCGTACCTTGTGCCCTCAACCAAGCCTCCACCCTTGACCATCGCTTTCGACGCAAAACGCTATTTTAACAACGCCACTGGCCTCGGTTTTTACAGTCGGACGCTGCTGGAAGGGCTGCGTCGTTTTTACCCGGAACACCGATACTTGCTTTACACCCCTTACAATCGGGGTAACTGGGCTGCTCCAGTTGACGAGATTCAATTGCCGGATTCGAGCTTAGGGCGTGCGTTTCACCCACTTTGGCGCAGCGGAGGAATTGTCAAACAACTGAAAAAAGACGGGGTGGAGTTGTTTCACGGACTTAGCCACGAACTTCCCGGAGGACTTCGACAGGCGGGCATTCGAAGCGTGGTGACGATGCACGACCTGATCTTCATGCGTTACCCGGAGTTGTATCCTGTCGTGGACCGGTATTTTTACAAAAAAAAATATTGCCGTGCAGCCCAGGAGGCCGATAAAGTGGTGGCTATCAGCAGGCAAACGCGGGCCGATCTGGAACAATTTTTCAATATACCCTCCCAATATGTGCAGGTCATAGGCCAATCCTGCGATGCAGCTTTTGAACGATTAAGCCTCCGGGTGCAACCAGACCGCCTGGCCATGGCACTCCCACGCAGTGAGGCATTGCCGGCATTAGATTACCTTATTTCGGTTGGAAGCCTCACACCCAGAAAAAACTGGCACAGGCTTCTCGATGCGCTTTTTTTGCTCAAAAATCAGGGTATAGCGCTGCCGCTCGTGGCAGTGGGTACGGGCAAGGGCGATTATGCCAAAGCAATTCGTATTCAGGCTAAAAAACTGGGCTTGCAAGTTTTTTGGCTCGATCAATTTGTGAGCACCGAACAACTTGGGCAACTGTACCGACGGGCAGTGGCATTGGTATATCCTTCTGTTTTTGAAGGTTTTGGCATCCCGATTTTGGAAGCAATGACAGTTGGAATTCCCGTGGTGACAACGCGCGGCGGCTGTTTTGAAGAAGTGGGTGGTGCGGCGGCCGTTTATGCGGATTCTAATGATGTGGAGGATTTGGCCCAACAGATTTCGAGCGTAATGGGCACTAATCTGCGCAAAGATTTGATTTCAAAAATACCTGCGCAAATCGAGCATTTTTCTCCTGAAAGGATATGCTCAGCATGGATGAAGTTGTATAGAAGTGAAAATTTGTAAAAACTGCCACTTATTATTACAATCCAGGAGCAGATTTTTCTGCCAATTCGCGGCGTACTTTCTGAACATACGCTCCAGAGATACCTACTACCCCACCTATCTCAGCATCACTCCAATTCGGAAATTTTTGAATCATTTTCATGGCAATAGCGCGGGTGGTTGCTTTGATGCCCTTTTCCATACCCTTTTCCATACCCTTTTCCATGCCCTTTTCCATGCCCTTTTCCATGCCCTTTTCCATACCCTTTTCCATACCCTTTTCCATACCTTCTTCGTAACCTTTTCTAAGACCTTCCTCTTTCCATTTTCTACCGAAAATTTCAGGTATGGCATCAATCCATTCGCGTTCCGCTTCCGGCAATTGCTTGTTGAGTTCTTTTACTTGAGCCTCTGTCATGTTATATAAATTGAAGACGTAAAGCGTTAAGGTTTGAAGTAGGATTCCTTCACGATTGTTCCGATAATTAGGCTTGCCAAAAGTAAGGACGCTGGGCCAGTTTTTCAGAAAAAATTTTTCATTCCGGGCAAATTTTAACGCCAGAAAGAGGTTTTTCAAATATTCGGCTTCTACTTTTTCCTCTATTTCCTGAGGCTGCATCTTATTCAAGTCGGTGAGCAAGTAATGAAAGTTTGGAATAAACGCTCCCCAATCTTCGGGTATGCCCAGGAAATAACTGGAAAAAGGCTTCTGTTTCCATGTTTGTGCGCCGTGATACACAATAATTGGAATGATAAAAGAAAGCGGTCGCCCATTTTTGAGGTCGTCCTCCCATATCTGTAGTAGATAGTCAAGCAGTTGAAGGTGTACGGGCAAGGACGGCAAGTAACTTTTATGCTCGAAAAGGAAGATTAGCCGAGCTGGAACACCGCTTGCTAATCGGGTTTCATAAAGCACATCGCTGAAAGAAACTCCGAAGCGGCTACTGACAAACGCCGTATCAATTTTCTGGAAAACCCCGAAATCTATATTCTGGTGGATAACTTCAGGGGTATAATGAAGCAGGTAGCTCTTGGCAATTTTGTTATCGCTGAAAAAGGCCTTGAATACCGCATCATGGGGTTCATGGCCTTTTCTTCCGGGATGTTTTCTATTGGGCATGGCACGGCTGATTAAGGCTGCGAAGATAGGACGCCCTATTTTAAAACAAAAAGTTTTTTAAAAAAACACGAACGGTGATCCCGAAAGTTCGGGATCACCGCCATACTAAAAGGAATAGCCATTCCAAAGGGATATCAAAAGGAACTACCCATTTTTCTGGCCTGAAAAATCCATTTGATTTAGTGCCATTAATTCCTTTAATGTTTTTTGCATCCCATCCACCGATCCATCCAGGAAGATGATATTGCCCTTTCCATGCTCGGTGAAGTTTTTAATTGCTTCAGTCCACATTGAAAAGAGGATGACAGAAGTGTCGAGGTTGGCTGTTTGCATTTCTTTGGCCGCCTGGCTCATGCCCCGTGCCACTTCTTCGCGGAAGAGCGCAACGGCTTGACCACGCATCTTGGCTGCTTCGCGCTCGGCTTCGGCGGAGATCTTGATAGCGTTGCCCTCTGCCTCGGCGGCTTTGGTCTTTGTGATCAATAAAGCCTGGCCTTCGTTTTCGGCTGCGGCTTTGAGGTTGTTGGCGGCCACGATCTTCGACATGGAGCGCATCACTTCTTCATCGAAAGTGATGTCGTTTATCTGCAGATCGATGAGGTGAAAACCCCAGTCTTCGAGCATGTGGTCAATGTTGGTTTTTACGGCCTCTGTGATCTCACGGCGCAAGGAAAGCACCTCTTGCTGCTTTTTTGTGGCAACAAAAGAACGGATGCTGCCTTCCACCGTACGGGTGAGGGTGGCCATAAAATCACGGTCGCCGACGAATCTGAAGGCCACTTTTTTCACGGTTTCTTCCGCGTTGTCCATGACTGAAAACAGGAGCAGGGAAGTAAAATGTACATTTGCCTGATCTATCGTAACTGCCTGAAAGTTAAGCTCTACGGCGCGATTCTGCACCGAAATTCTTTTAAAGATCAGCTCAATGATCGGGATTTTGAAACTCAATCCGGGATACAGCGTGCGGTTGTATTTGCCAAAAATAGTGGTAATGGCTACCGTGCCTTGCTGTACGGTCACGACGCTCATAAAGATGAGCACTACAATTAAGGGGATGTAATAAAGTGTGGGCATAGTTATGCAGTTGAATGTTTGATTTTGAGCGACAAAGGTGAATGCTCAAAGAACATGATGTTTGGTTTCTCCGACCAATCACCTGGTTTAGCGGCGTGAAAATGGGAATAATTTCGGCGATTCGAATATTTTTTTCTTAAAATCCTGCTGCCTGTCCATCTTTTGGGGCATCCGATGCCCCAAAATAAACCTTGCTTGCCGCATCGAAACGAATGGCCTGATAGCCGCCATAACTCCCCGGTGCCGCCCATCCTACCCGATGTCCCATTTGCATCAAAGTGCGGATGGTTTCGTAAGGGATGCCATTTTCAAGTGTGATCTGTCCGGCGTCTTTTATGCGCTCCCCGGTAGGTTCGCTGCTTCCCTGGTGGTCAAAACGCGGTGCATCGCCCGCTTCCTGGGCATTCATCCCAAAATCGATCATGTTCATCAAAATCTCGACGTGACCAAGGGTCCTGGCCGAAAAGGATCGCTTTGGGAAGCATTAAAATAACAAGGACTAGAAAGGAATATTTTTTCATACGCTGATTTAGTCTTGAATACGAGAAATGCCATGACAGCAAAGTTACTTTTGCCAATTAATAAAATTTGCAGCCATGAAGATAGCAAGACGAGTTTTAGTTCTTCCACTTTTTCTAGCCTTCTCACTCCTTTCACATGCCCAAACCCTTCGAGGTACCGTCCGTGATGCCGACAACAGCGATGTGATTGTTGGAGCAACGGTGGTATTGCGATTTAGTCTTGGCGCTGCGGCACCCATTTTACTGGCTACCAATCCTTCAGGCGAATTTGTTTTTGAAACCATACGTGCCGGTTATTATTCAATTGAAATAATTGCACAAGGCTTTGAAAATCAAAAAATTGTAGAAATAAATGTAACGGCGGGCAAAGAACAGGTACTCGATATTGCGCTTCGCCGTACTGCTTCAGAATTATCCGAAGTTATTATTACAGCCACCCAAACTGGCCGACGAACACCGCTTCCATTAGGTGAGATACCGCTCACACGAGATCAAACCTTGCGTTTCCCGGCCACATTTTTTGACCCGGCGCGATTGGCAATGGCCTACCCCGGGGTAGCGAACACGGATGACCAGGCCAATGGGCTGAGCATCCGGGGCAATAGCCCGAGCAGTGTGCGCTGGCGGCTTGAAGGCGTAGATATTGTGAACCCAAACCACCTGACCAACGCTGGAACTTTTAGTGACCGTCCGGCTGCGGCGAGTGGTGGCATTTTGATGTTTTCAGCCCAACTTTTGGACAATTCTTCGCTGCTTACGGGCGCTTTCCCGGCGGGTTGTGGCGATGCCCTGGGTGGTATCATGGATATGAATTTGCGAAAAGGAAATAACCGCCAACACGAATTCACCGCACAAGCCGGACTAATCGGACTGGATTTGGCGGCGGAAGGGCCGATAGGCAATAAGCGCATAAATTCCTACCTTGTCAATTATCGGTACTCTACTGTGGGTCTTCTGGGGCAATTGGGCGTCTCGTTCGGCGATGAACAGATCAGCTTTCAAGACCTCTCATTTAACCTGAATTTTCAAGGAAAACGAGGCGGCCGCTGGTCGGTATTCGGGCTTGGAGGTTTGAGTGAGACTATTTTCAAACACAAGACCGACACTACTGAGATCAAGGCCTACAAAGATCTTTTTGATATTGATTTTGAATCAAAAACGGGGGTTTTGGGACTGTCAAACTGGTCGCGGATTTGGCGGAACGCCTGGATAAAGACAACTGTCGCATACTCCGAACAAATGAATGTGCGAACTTCGTTTTCCCCAAGTTTTTCTGAGATCAGCAGCAGCGACGACAACAAGGAAACGAAAGTTTCCACCGCTATTACTCTTTCGCAACATCTGGGACGACAGTTTAGAATGTTGGTAGGAGTTTCTGGAACACTTCAAAAGTATAAGGCAGCATCCACCGTAGATGCGGTATTACAAGCTACTAGTCGCCACAAATATTTATTAAATCAGCCTTGGGTGCAGTTTTCCTGGAACAGTCGAAATAAAAGCACTTTGATCGATCTGGGCATGCATGGTTTGTTTTTCAGGGGTCCATATTCCTATTTTGATGTGCCCCTCAATTACGCTTTCTCTGTGGAGCCTCGTGGATCAATTTCTCAAAAATTGTCCGAAAACCATCGGGTTTCCCTCGCAGGCGGTTTTTACAGCCAAATTCCTCCCCAATGGCTTTTGAGTTATGAGACAAGTTTAACCAGCTCTAAAAAAATTTCTGCGGCCTATTCATGGCAAATAAATGAAAAATGGGTGCTTAGAACAGAGATCTACCAACAATGGATAACCCATGTTTCTGATTCGCCTGGAAAAAGTTTCTCCATCCTGAATGCGAGTGAGTTTCAATTGGAAAAATTCTACGGTTTCTCCCCAATGGGATCAGGAAGAAACAAAGGAATAGAGCTTAGTATAGAACGTCGATTGACGGATGGCTGGTTTTTGTTGGCAAATACCAGTCTTTCAGATTCAAAATATCCAAGATCTTCAGGTGTTTCAGACGTATGGGTTTCAACCCGTTGGGACATTGGCCATATTGCAAACGTAGTTTTTGGAAAAGAATGGCAGCGTGAAAAAAGTGCCGGCAAGGAACGTACAATTGGTCTCAATTTCAGAGCAGTTTTGGTTGGAGGTACAAGAGAGCCAGACCTTGTACTCCAAAACAATACGATGATCATTGAGGATGCAAACGGGTATTATCGGCAATATCGCGATTATTTCCGCGTGGATGTCCGTGTTTATTGGCGGAAAAATCTCGGCAATCGGCGCAACAGCACCTTTGCATTGGATATCCAAAATCTGACCGGACAACAGAATTTTGCCTATCATTACTACGACCCACACACAGAGAAAATTGAGACTAAATACCAACTCGGTACGATTCCAAATTTTAATTGGAGAATAGAGTTCTAGTTACTTTGACGAAATATTTCTTCCTATGAAAAACGTTTTTTGGACGATATCGGTCGTTTTCTTGCTGTTTGCCCTGGTCCAATACAATGACCCGGATCCATTGCTATGGATGCTGCTCTATGGCGGGATTGCCGCGCATTTTGCAATGGCTGCACTTGGGCGAACTTTCCGTCCTGCGATTTGGCTGTGGCTGGGCGGGGCATTGGCCTGGACAATTTCCCTTAGCCCCGATTTTATCCAATGGCTTCGCATGGGAATGCCCTCCATCGTGGAAACCATGAAGGCAGAAGCCCCTTGGGTGGAGCTGGCCCGGGAATTTTTAGGCTTGTTAATTGCCTCTATCGCTTGTGGCTGGTTATTGTGGCGCACGAGATAAGGGGCAAAATCCTAGCACCTCTAATCTGGCTCAAACCCTAAAATGATGCTGAACCGCGCATAATCCGAAATTTTTCGGCTGGGATAAAACTCAGGTTTGTCAATACCGATACCGTAGTCAAAGCCAAGCGTGCCAAACATCGGCAAAAACACACGCAAGCCCATGCCTACTGAACGTTTGATATCGAATGGGTTGAAATCTTTGACACTTCCCCAGGCGTTGCCACCTTGTGCAAAGGCCGTCACAAAAATGGTGCTTTGTGGGTTGAGCGAGATGGGGTAACGAAGTTCTACCGTGTATTTATTGAATACGCCAGCGCCTCCTGGGTACCGTGCCATGATGTCGCTTGTGTTGTACCCGCGAAGACTGATAATGTCGCGGGCATTTAGTCCAAAGTTTTGATTGTTCAAACCATCGCCACCGAGCTCGAAACGCTCAAACGGGCTTAGGCTCGTCTTGTCGCTCCACTTTCCCAGGATACCCAATTTGGCTTGGGTTTTCAACACCAGTTTGCCCACGAGGGTGGTGTACCACTCGGCATCAACACGCCACTTAAGGTATTCGGCATATTTATAGAGATCGCTGACATCAGCAGTTTGATAAAAATCTCTGCTCTTGAACCATGAAAAGGGAGGGGTGGCGTTCATTTTCAACGAAATGAGCGAGCCTTGTTTGGGAAATATGGGGTCATTGATGCTGTTGCGGGCAAGGGTGAGTCCGAGGCTGTAGTTGTGTACAATCCCGTCTGAGATCACTCGTCCCTGATCGTCGCGAAATGCAAAAGAAATTGCGTTGCTCAGTTTCAGGGTTTGAATATCGGCATCTGCCCTGAATATAAAGTTGTCGTCAGGCCATTTCAAGCGGGTGCCAAAGCCAACGGTGCCTTGCAGGATCTCGAGTTTTTGGTAGCTCTCTGAGCCTGAAAAACCCGAGGCAAAACGATTATAGAAGCCTGCTACCGTGAGTGAATTGGGTTTTTTACCCCCCATCCAGGGCTCTGTGAAGGAGATATTGTAAGATTGAAAACGCTCGCCTGCAGTTTGGCCACGCAGGCTGAAACGCTGTCCATCGCCCTGGGGCAGTGGGTTCCAGGCCTCCCGGTTCCTTATATTTCTGATGGAGAAGTTGTTGAACGTTACGCCCAAGGTGCCGATCACACCACCTTTGCTAAAGGCGGTTGCAGGCTGATAACCAGCCGAAAGTTCGAGCTGGTCAGAAGGCTTCTCTTCCACGGTATATTCGATGTCCACAGTACCCCGGTCTGGATTTACCGGTGTATTGATTCCAAGTGCTTCGGGATTGAAGTAACCAAGGTTTACAATTTCTCGTTGGGAACGGATGATGTCGGCCCGGCTGAATTTGTCGCCCGGACGGGTAAACAATTCCCGGCGAATGATGTGTTCATGCGTTCGGTCGTTGCCCTTGATGATGACACGGTCTATGGTAGCTTGTGGACCTTCATAGATGCGCAGTTCGAGGTCGATGGAATCGTTTTCGATGGCTGTTTCTACCGGGTCTACCCGAAAAAACAAGTATCCGTTATCCAGATATAATGAAGAGATGTCACGGCCGTCCTGGCTGAACGAAAGCCGTGTTTCGAGCAGGTCTTGATTAAAAACATCGCCTTTATTGATGCCCAAAACCTGGTCTAGATATTTGGATTCGTAGAGGGTGTTGCCTTTCCATCGGATATTTCTGAAATAGTAGCGGTTGCCTTCTTCCACGTCCATTTGAATCATTAACCGCCCTTTTTTGGTTCGCCAGATGCTGTCTTTTGCAATTCTTGCATCCCGGTACCCGATGTTGTTGTAATAGGATTCAATTTTGCGCTTATCTTCTTCATACAACTCGCGCACGAGTTTTGATTTTTTGAAAAGCTTGCGTTTCCGATGGGTCTCCTTCATTTTTTTTCGCAAAACCCTTGATTTCACGTTTTTGTTGCCGACGAAACGGATGTCCTGGATCTTCACTTTCTTCCCGGGAATAATGCTGAACTCTAACTTGGTAGCATTGGTAGCCCGCTCGTCGGGAAGAGACTTGATCTTTACACGAGCGTTCATGTATCCTTTTTCTACATAAAACTCTTCCAATTCATGTATCAAGGTAGCCTTCACATTGTCGGTCAGGATAGCGCCTTTTTGTAAAAACTTGTTGATAATTCCGTTCAGGTCATCGTGTTTGCTTTTTTTCACGCCCACAAAGGAATGGCGCGTGTAACGGGGCATCTCTTTTACAGCAATTTCCAGGAAGATTTTATCGCCTACGGTTCGTTCCTGGTTGATGCGTACATCTGTGAACAGTTTGAGGTTCCAAAGTATGCGGACTGCATTGCTAAAATCTGTGCCTGGAACACGTACTTTACTGCCCACCCGCAGGCCTGAAAGAGAGATCAACGTATTCGCATCAGCAAATTGGATACCTGTGACCCTAACGCCTCCTATCTCATACTCTTTCTGTTGGGAGTAATCAAGTGTGGGCAGGATCGTATCCAGTGTTTGAGACGATGCTATAAACGGGGCAACTGCGGTCATCAGGGTTAAAATGAAGAGCGCAAGGGGTTTTATTTTGTGCGAAACAGTCATGGTTAATTATGTGTGGGCAAGATGGCTTGCATCTGTATATCTGTGGAAATTAGCTGTTTGGGATCTGGTTATTTGTGGATACCTGGGCGCTTGGGATTTTCAAATTTTGAAAACCCTGAATAAACACCCCATTTATTATTGCCTTCTTGCCGCCGAAATGGCAATCATTTCTTGCAGGTTTGGGCAGGTGTAAAACATATCACTAACACTTAAATAGGTTGAATTTAGTTTTTCAAGCACCCATTTTTCGGTATAATCGCCTTTTTTTTGCTCCAGGGCTGCCGTTTGAATTTTGCCATAGTCTAATTTCAAATCCGCTTTGTGCGGCTTCGAACGACTGACCAACTGGACCAGTCGAAATTGTTCGCTTCCATCCTGGCTTTTGAACCGAAATGGTTCCGCTACATCACCTTCTTTTATCCCGTCGATGGCGAAAAAGACGCTGGTTTCCAAATCGGCTACCTCAAAAAATGTATTCCCTGTACGTGGGTTGGCTACCCGTCCGTCATTGTTGAAACTTTGTTGGTTTTTATCGCCGTATTTTTTTACAGCGTCCGAAAAGGAAAGGGTGCCCTCCCGGATTAATTGTCGCACGGTATCCAGTTTTGCTTTAGAGGCATCCATGTCGGCCTCCGTTATTTCTGGCTTGATCAAAATGTGCCGACAATGGATCAGGTTTCCACGGCGTTCCAAAAGTTGGATTATATGGAACCCAAAGTCAGTTTCAATAACCGGACTCAACTGATTGGGTTCTAATTTGTAGGCCATTGCCTCGAATTCAGATACAAAAGTGCCACGTTTCTGAAATCCAAGATCCCCGCCTTGGGCTCCACTTCCCAGGTCGTCACTGAATTTTTTTGCCAATTCGGCGAAATCTTCTCCTTTTTCAGAAATGCGCTTATGCAGGTCTTCAATTCGTTGTCTGGCTTTGGTCTGTTCCTCCTGGTTTATTTTTGGCTTGTAAACAATTTCCCTGATCTCAACTTCAGCATTAAAATAGGGCAAGGAATCAGCCGGTATATTTGCAAAAAAACGTTGTACTTCAAGCGGCGTTATCGTTGCAACCTCGGTCACCTTGCCTTGCATCCGCTCTGCAAGGAGTTGATTCCGCATGTCCGAGGAAAGCTGTGACCTCATTTGGTTTACAGATTGTCCATAGAACTCTTCTATGGCTTTGTCATCTTGATTGAAGTAAGCCCTTAAACGCTCTATACGGGCATCAATTTGTGTTTGCACCTCTTCGTCTTTTACTTCTACTGAGTCAAGTTTTGCCTGATTCACCAGCAGTTTTTGCACAATAAGATTTTGCAAAATCACACAATTGTATTCAACCGGCAATTCCGGCTGATCTTTTTTAGCAAAGCTATATTGTTCCTGTACTTCACTTAACAAGATGATCTCGCCTCCTACTGTGGCTACGACCCGGTCTATCACCGCCTTGTCATTTTGGGCGAACAGCCCGGCAGGAAGTATTAAAAACAAAAGGAATCGGATGTTATTTTTCATTGCACGATCTTAATATTTTCACGACGAAGTTCTTTTTGGTACAAATCCTCCTTCCATCGCTCTAAAAGTTCTTGTTTTCGTTTGTGGAGGATTATTTTCAAAGCATGGTCTTTTGCATAATCAAATGGAGCAGTCGTTTTTCCTTGTACGGCCTCTATTACCCGGTAATAATACCGATAATCCCCGTCGGTCAGCGTACCGTCACGGCGCGAGCCAGCATTTTCAGAGGTGATGGTGCCTTTTGGAAGGAGCGCGGCGATTTCTTGCAAGGTGTACCATTTTTCAGGGTCAAGCAAGGAAATCACTGCCCATTGCTTCGCATAAAGGCCAAGTTTTGCTGCATCTGAAGGTTTTCGGCTATACCAAAGTTTATTGATCTCATTCAATGGGGCCTGTGGAGAGAGTTTTAACAGCAAACATTTTAATATAGTGCTTTCAAGCTGAAATTGATCTTTGTTGTTCTCATAATAAGACCTCAACTCATCCTCGGAAACAGTACTGTCCAATTTTTCAGCGATGAGCATTTCTTCAAAATTGAAACGGACAAGGCTGGCTCTGTAACTGCGCACCAGTTCATCAATGTTCAAATCTTTAGGTATATTTCTCTCCGCTTCATACATCATCAATTGTTCGCGTAACCACCGTTGCACATACGCCGCCACCAAAAGCGAACTGTCGCCTGGGGTGGTGCCCTTCGGCACAATGCCTTCTAATTCAGCAAGATAAAGATTGCGGTCGTAAACCTTTGCAAGCACTCTGTTTTCTGTATTTGCCCCATCTTTTTGTTTGCATTGTTGGAAAAGTGCAACGCATAAGAGTATTGGCAAACCTGCTTTAACCAGCCATACGCTTGAACCAAAGGCAGCTTGGATATTTTCAGGTAAAAACAATTTCTTCATGGTCAATGTCCGCCAAAAGGCGGGCAAAGGTAGGCGATTTGACCATAAAATTTAAACTAGAAACATCGCACCAAAATCTTAAAGATTTACACAGGCACTTAGAAGATAGTCAAAGACTTGCCACAACACCAGCTTGCAATGAAAATGTATTGATCCTCGATAGGTTTGGCCCAAGGCTGCCGCCTATGGAATGGCGGTAAACAGGTTCAATAAAGGCGCTATAATGTTTGCCAATCGGATGTTCAACCCGAAGGCCTAAGTCTGCTGTACCATAAAAGTTATTTGCCATTCCCCCATTTTCGAGGACACCTTTTCCATTGGGCAAGACTGACGTATAAGAAGTATTTGGGTCGGCGCCAACAGGAACAGGGGGTGGATAGTGGGTTGTTACATAACCATAGGTCTTACTGGTAGCCAGGTGTGCGCCCAATCCGGCGACTGCATGAGCAGTGGCATTTCCAATTTTCCCGATTCGGCGGGTTGCCTTAACAGGCAGGGATACAACATCAGCATCTACCTCATTGATATGGAAAAAAGAGATACCATTAAAAGGGTCATTCTGAAACTCCACATTCTGGCGTTTTGGCTGATAAGTTTTCCTGGAATAAGCAATTCCAGCTTCTACACCCCATTTGCCTTTGCGGTAACCAATTGAGACCCCACCGCTATAACCATTGCTTTGGTCCGAATGACCGGCTTCCCGAAGGCGGTTGTTGTCAATGGAACCATAAGTGGAGACATACAACCGATTTGGACCCTTAAATTTGGGTAGCTTTGAATCGGGTAAATAAAAATTAACATCAGCTATGGGGGACCTAACAGATTTTGCGGGGTTTGGAGGACAGTTTGTGAATTTAATGATCCCATTTTTTTGATAAAAATTATCAGCATCCAAAAAGGAAGCATTGCTTGAAATAGGGAGTTTGTGGCTAAAGGCTGAAATTTGATCTGGGGTTGAGGGGTCATTAAAAATGGAAAGGGACCTATTGGCTACAAAATCAATGATCTGCTGTGCCAGATCTGTCTTGTTATCAGATAGTGCTGATTTGGCGAGGTCAGCCGAACTTTTGGATTTTATTTTTGGAGCAAAAGGTGATGTTGCAATGGGTCGAGGGAATACATGAGGAGCGGGAGTAGGATGGGTTACAGACTCGACAAAACCTAGAAACGATTTCAAATTTAGAAGCAACAACAAAAATATTGCAGCCTCAGCAATTTTGGTGAATCGTAACCGGCGAACTCTCGTGACTATATCTAACTTATTGGCAAAGGAGGTCCAGGCGCTTCCATCAAGGGGAATATCAATTCCTTCCAGCTGCGGACGCATCATACCGTCTAGAAAATCGGGAGCCGGCAATGCATCAAGCTTGTTTTCAAGCACAGACCAGGTACTTGCATCATAAGGCATCTCCAGATTTTGGAGTGCTGATTGAATATCATTGTCAAATTTCTTCAAGTCCATTGTGTTCAAGTAATTCAGGCAGGTAGTATGCAATAGAAAGTACTGTGCGATACTTCTTGCCAAATGACATTTTTTTGCTTTATCGCCTTATTTTGTTTCAAACTCCATGCGCCTTAACGCAAAAATTTCTTGTAATTTCAGTCTGGCCTTTACCAGATTGCTTCGGGAGGTGCTTTCCGTAATGTAGAGTGCATCACCAATTTCTTTGTGTGAAAAGCCTTCAACAACATAAAGGTTGAATACGGCCCGATACGCTGGCGAAAGTTGTTGCACCGCATCGAGAATTTCACGTTCGGTTAAATGGCTAAGGATATCAGGATCATCAGAGGAAATGTTGACGATACCATCAAGATCTTCTGTCCGTCTTCTGGAATTCCTTCTATAATAATCTATGCAGGTATTGACCACGATAGTTCTGATCCACGCACCCAGGGAGGTTCCAACCTTGTATCGAGAAATATTCTGAAAAATTTTAATAAAGGCTTCGTGCAGCAAATCAACTGCTTCATCTCGGGAACCTGCATAGCGCATACAAATGCCCATCATTCGGCTGTAGTTCTCTTCATAAACTTGTTGTTGCGCCCACCGCTCTTGACGGGTAAGGGCTTCGACGAAATCGCGTTCAGCACGATCCAGATTCAGGGCAATATCCATAATGTTGATCCTCATTGGATGGTTAACAATATACGTCCGTTGCAAAGTCTATGAATTATTCCCGGCTCGAGGGTCAAGAATCAAATTGCAAATATTTGAAATTGTTGACCAACCAATCGAATTCGGTTTAAATAACGGGTGGACCGGAACAAACGCTGCCAGGGATGGCGCAATTTTTCCAGGAATGGTTGGAAACGAAGGGAGAAATTTATCACCTGTAAAATCGGCTATAATTATTTGTCACCAAACTGGTAAAACAATCGATATGAGGGGAAGTTAATGGCTAAAAACAGGGTAGGGTGGAAATGTAAAATAAATTGTTTTATAAATTTATAGAGTCAATCCCCAAAAATGCATTGTTAGTCAAAATAATAAACATAGAAAAAAAATAATTATAAATATTTTGTTTAAAATAACTCAGGAAAATTTTTTTACTAAACAAATTGTGTCTATTTTTGCTCGTCGAATACTCAAAACGGGAACAAACTCGGAGGCTCCCGAACAAATTTATTTTCACCATCTTATCAGCAACCGCCATGGAAAAGTATAACAGGTACTTCGAGACCGAAAACAGTTCAAACCAGACAGGAGGTTCAAAATCAAGTTCCAATCAGGATTCAAATAAAAAAGCAGGCTTTATGCCAAGCACTTTTGTTTGGGAATCTCCTGAAAATATGCCTTTGCCAAAACTTATCAATTTAGTTTGGTTAAGAATGAGGAGAACTTTGGTAGCGTTTAAATTTCAATTGAACCGATGGACCTTCGGTGTATTCCAAAAAAAAACCATGGCTCAAATTGCCAGTTTGGCCATTCTGGGGTTTTTACTTTTCGGACCAGATGGTGAATCTGGCCTTTTAACCAATGAAAATTTACCTATTGGGAGAAATTTGGCTCAGGAAACCAGCCTTGAACCTGATCCTGAATCAAACCTAGAAGTAGGAACCGAATTGGATGTTCCGGCCAAACCAAAGAAAATAAAAAGTAAAAATGATGCGGCTCCTGTAAGTGCAGAAGAGTTGTTGCGCGACCAATCACTCGAATATATAAACCGATATAAAAAGACGGCGATAGGTGAAATGAAACATTTCGGGATACCTGCCAGTATAAGTTTGGCACAGGGGCTTATCGAAAGTCGGGCAGGGACAAGCAAATTGGCTAAATCAAACAACAACCATTTCGGGATGAAGTGTTTTTCAAAAAATTGCGCAAAAGGACATTGTTCAAACTTTACCGATGACACACACAAAGATTTTTTTAAAAAATTTCCTTCGGCCTGGGAAAGCTGGAGAGCTCATAGCCAATTACTGTCTTCAGGAAGATATGCAAAGCTCAAACGACATGGCCGGAATTACAAAGCCTGGGCCCATGGTCTGAAATCGGTGGGTTATGCTACAGACAGCAGATATGCAGAAAAATTAATTGGAATCATAGACCGTTATGATTTGCATAAATACGATCGATGACTCGAAATCAACCTTGTACATATATTACCCATTTTTCATCAAAAAATTCCTCTTTGAAAAAATTGCGAATAGGGAAAACCTCTGAGTATTCCTTTCCTTTTCCTGGCAGTTCACGAATTTCGGATTTAATATCCCCTCCTTTTAATGCAAATATCCCATTCGGTAAGATATGTTCATGTTTTTTATTCAAGAACTTCTGACTCCAAAAGAGGAGCCTTTCAAGGCTGGCAACACCGCGCGACACGACGAAATCAAATTGGCCGTTCATTTTTATCTCCTCAGCACGCGCATGTATGGCCGTAACATTTTGGAGCCCCAAGGCATTAGCGATCTCCTGAACTACACGGATTTTTTTACCAGTTCCATCCACCAAAACAAACTCGGTTTCAGGGAAAAGTATAGACAATGGAATACCGGGGAACCCGCCACCTGTACCAAGGTCTAATATTTTTGATGCCGGTCTAAACTGGATCACCTTGGCAATTGCCAGAGAGTGTAATATGTGGCGTTCTGTTAGATTATCAATGTCTTGTCTTGAAACTACATTGATCTTTTCATTCCATTCACGATAAAGTGGCTCAATTTGCTCATAATGAGCACATTGAACAGGCGTTAATCCTGGAAAATATGTTGTTAGTAGGGGTGTCATTCTGATAATTCTTCTAGCATCTTTTCCGCTTGTACGCGTCGTTCCGGGATTTCTGTGTTCGATATTGCTCGCTCCAAGGCACGTTTTGCAATGTCTTTTTCTGCAGGATCGATCGCTGCTAGTTTTACATAGGCCAATGCCATATACCAATAGATATCTTCGCCATAGCGTTCCAGATCTTCAATTTTGGATATACATTCAATGGTCAACTCGGGGTTCTCCAACTGTAACCCTACGATTGCCAAATAATACAATGCATCTGATTGACAAACAATTAGGGAATCATCCAACATGGCTGCTAATTCCCTCGCAGCTTCCCTGAATTCCTTTTGTTTGTAATGAGCATCTGCCCTGCTAAATGCGATGGTACAGAGTTCGGGCCTCAAAGTGCTGATGGAATCGGCGGCATAACGATTTGCCAAATCCTCCAGAATGCTTTCAGGTGGCTGAAAATTATTTTCGTAAACTTTTGCTGGCGATCTGTCCCGGCTTATCCACGTAAATGCTGCATAGCCCAGGGTTAGCATTATAAATGCAATAAATGCGTACCGAAATATTTTGTTTTCGCCCTCTGGTGGTACCTGATTTGAATTTAATCGGCGCTCCACAGCTTGGCAAGCCAGCCAAAATTGATTGAACTGGTGGTCAGTTAATGGTTCTAATACCCAATATGGCAATGTGATGGTCCAATCCTCTTCCTTTGCTCCTAAAAGGTTTTTGAAGCGTTCAATGTTTGGCCTGAATTGCGCCAAATGGATCAACTCAGCGCCTTGATCTTCCTTTTTTATTTGAGCAACCAAGCTTTGAATTTGTGCCTGATCTTCTTTCGAAAGTTTGGAGAATTGCCTTTTGACCTTTATCTGTTTACGGAATTCGAATAATTCTGTTGGGGTGGGAAGTTCTACATCCAGGTTTATTTCTGAATCAGCCCCTTTAATTTGTTGTGGTATTTTCTGACCTTTTTCTTCCAGCCAGTTATAATACTGTGCCGTTGCAAGGCCTTTCAAAAAATGAAAGATTGGAACTTCTTCAGGATAATTTCCCGACTTTACAATCCTTGCTGTTTGCATTACAGATACCTTAAAAAAGGCATTTCCATCTGCATAATTACCTCCTGCGCTTTCTATCGCCTTTACTACTGGTAATCTGAACTCATTATACAGCCCTTCAATAACGCTCGACTCGGCATCACGTAAGCCACTTATATAAGTTTCGTTAGGAAAGATTGCAATTGGCTCATTCATATTTTTGCAAAGGTCGGAAGGATTGATGAAATTTTACTGCTTAAATACTTGCATTTCAGGTTATTTAGGCCCATTTTCTATTTATCCTTGAGAAATCCATAATTCAATCGGGCCCTTGTTTTTGTTCAATTTATTGCTTAACTTTGTTAGGGTGTGTTTGAGTTATTTGAGTTTTGGTCCTGATATGAATCAAGATATCGTCCGATTCAAGCCACGCGCCTGCTAAGGAATCAACCCCAAATGCAAACCTTAATTATTACCTCCCTGCCAACATTTTTTGGTGGCAGGGTTTAAAATGAAAACTTTAATGCGAGAAACATTCCTCCATTTTCTATGGCGTACACGCCGTTTTGATTGTAACAATTTACGAAGCACCGAATCACAAGTTATTGAAATTCAATTTGTTGGTGAGCACAACAACCATGCAGGCCCTGATTTTTTCGATGCTCGACTACGAATAGGCGACACCCTGTGGGCAGGCAACGTCGAAATTCATATCAATAGTTCTGAATGGTTAGCCCATGGTCATAACACTAACCCCGCTTATGACAATGTTGTGCTTCATGTAGTGTTGGAGGAAGACATTGCCATTTTCAGGTCAAATGGTTCAAGAATCCCTTGTTTGGAATTAAAAAACCGAATTCCATCAAAATTATTGGAAAATTATCAACGGATTGAACAGGAAACTTTTTGGATTCCATGCAATGCATTTTTTCATAAGGTTCCAAACATTGTTCTCCTCAATTGGCTTGATCGCTTGCTGGTGGAACGACTTGAACTCAAAACTGCTATTGTTGCGGAAACTCTTCTCTCTACTAATAATCACTGGGAGGAGGCTTTTTACCGTCTTTTGGCACGCAATTTTGGCCTCAAGGTCAATGCTGAGCCCTTTGAAGCCTTGGCTCGTTCCTTACCCTTGACACTATTGGCCAAATATAAATCCAATCCATTACAAATTGAAGCCTTGCTATTCGGGCAAGCTGGTTTTTTACCGGGCCCATTCAAAGATAATTGGCCGATTGAATTATCCAGGGAGTATCGACATCTGGCACACAAACACAGTCTTACCCCACTCCCTCAAAGCCAATGGAAGTTCCTGCGCATGCGCCCATCGAATTTTCCAACCCTTAGAATTGCACAATTCGCAAGCCTGGTACATCGGTCAGCTCATCTTTTTTCTAATATATTGGAAGCCAATAGTTTGCGCGAATTGGAAAACCTTTTTGACCTGCAGCCGGCTGAATATTGGCAAGATCATTATCAATTCGACAGGCTTTCTATGAAAAAGCACAAAATGCTGGGACGCGGATTCATACACCTTATAATAATAAATACGCTGGTACCCTTTCTATTTCATTACGGCAAAACCAAGGGTTTGGAAAATTACCAAAAACGCGCGATCGCTTTGCTTGAGGCACTGCCGCCTGAATCCAATACCATTGTGACAACATGGGATAATTTGGGCGCTACTGCGCTCAACGCTTTTCAGGCTCAGGCCTTGATTCAATTGAAAACCAGATACTGTGACACCAAGCGTTGCCTGGAATGCAACATAGGCAACTGGATATTAAAATAACCAGAGTGTGTCCGAAGATACTACCACAATCAATCCACCCAGTCTGCTACAAACACATTGGTGTCGCGCGTACCGTGGTTGTTCCGATTGCTGCTCCAGGAGATCTTTTTGCCATCAGGAGAGAACATAGGGAAGGAATTGAAAATACTTTCGCTTGTGATCTGCTCCAGCCCAGTACCATCCAGGTTCACCATATACAATTGAAAATCATAGCCCCTGGTCGAGTGATGGTTGCTGCTGAAAATAATTTTATTGCCTGAGGGGTGAAAGTATGGCGCCCAGTTGGCCTTGCCTAAATGGGTTATTTGCTTCAAATCTGTGCCATCAATGTTACAAGTAAAAATTTCCATATTGGTGGGCGCCACCAGGTGTTGTGACAAATAATCGCGGTATTCTTTGATTTCATCTGCAGTTTTGGGACGGCTGGCTCGAAATACAATTTTACTGCCGTCCTGGCTAAAAAATGCTCCACCGTCATAACCCAGATCAAAGGTTATTTGCTTCAGGCTAGTGCCATCCAGGTTCATGGTCCAAAGTTCCAGATCTCCGGAACGGTCGCTGGTAAAAAGGATCTTGTCGCCTTTTGGGCTTAGCACGGCCTCGGCATCATAGCCTGGTTCATGGGTGAGTTGGCGAACAATATTGCCTTTCAGGTCAGCAACATAAATATCATAGGTTTCAAAAATAGACCACAAATATTTGCCTCCTGCCCTCAAATCGGGGGTGTGTGGACAAGATTCATTGCCTTTATGGGTACTGGCATAAAGAATATGTTTGCCGTCTGGCATGAAATACGAACAAGTGGTACGCCCTTTTAGTGTACTGATCGTTTTTGGACGATAAGTGCTGTCTCCCGACGCATCCTTCACTTTCATGGTAAAAATCTGATCACAGTTCAGCCCCCATTTCTTATTGTTGCTTTGAAAAGTGAGCGATTTGCTGTCCGGGCTCCAATACGCCTCTGCGTTGTCGCCACCAAAGGTTAGCTGGCGAATGTTTTTCAAGTGTTTTTCAGGTACTGGCTTATTGGCTGAAAGGTTTGGAGCAGGGGCGTGTTGAGCAAATAGTTGGAATGAAAATATGTTGACGAAGAAAAGAAATGAAATACAACGCATATTGAAAACAGAAAAATTTTGGCGCAAGGTCGGGAACGTTCTATAAAACGTCGTCAGGATTTGGTCAAGAAGTGCAATCTTGCAGGCGAAATGAGGAAAAAACTCTTTTCTACATTGATGATGAGGCAACTAATTTTTCTAAGCCTTTTGTTATTAAGCACTTACGTGTCTGCACAAGACATACCGTTTATAAAAACCGCTCAACTTGAGCATTGGATAAACGCTAAAACAGATACCATATACGTGCTCAACTTTTGGGCAACCTGGTGCGGCCCCTGTGTAGAAGAATTACCGGCTTTTGAAAAATTGAACGAAAAATATGCCAACCAAAAAGTCAAAGTTGTGCTCATTAGTACCGATTTTAAACGAAACGTCGAATCTAAGCTCAAACCATTTGTAAAAAGAAAAAACTTGCACAGTCAGGTAGTATTTATGGACGAATCAAATCCAAATGTTTGGGTGAATATGATCAGTCCGGATTGGTCTGGAGCAATCCCCGCCACATTGATTGTAGCCAGTAAAGAAAGCAAGCGACTTTTCTTTGAAAAACAAATGGGTTTCAAAGAGTTGGAAGAACAAATTCTCAACATTCATCAACATAAAAAATGAACATGAATAGATCATTAACTAAATTATACGGCAAAATTGCCTTGATTTTGGCCGTAACCTTCCTAACAGCCGTGTTTTCCATGTCATTTAGCATTGAAGGAAAAGCAGGCGGATACAAAATCGGCGACATTGCTCAAGATTTCGACCTTAAAAGCGTGAATGGCAAAAAAGTATCGCTTGCTGATAACAAAAATGCAAAGGGCTATATTGTAGTGTTTACTTGCAACCACTGTCCTTGCTCCATAGCCTACGAGCAGCGGATCATAGACCTGCACAATAAATATGCACCGCTTGGTTATTCGGTGTTTGCCATCAATCCAAACGATAAAGACCAGGTGCCTGAAGATAGTTTCGCCAATATGAAAAAACGGGCAAAGGAGAAGAAATTCCCATTCCCTTATCTGTACGATAATACGCAGGAAGTTGCAAAAGCCTATGGTGCTACACGCACTCCCCAAGTATATTTGCTTGACAAGGAACGGGTTGTGCGGTATATCGGTGCTATTGACGACAATAGGGACGAGCCTAGCCAGGTTAAAGAAAAATACCTTGAAAATGCAATTGATGCATTGATAGATGCTCGGGAAGTAGCAGTTAAAGAAACCAAGGCCATTGGTTGCAGTATCAAATGGAAAAAGTCGTAGCCCGATCATGTATCTTTTTCCATTCCTGCGCGAGAACGCTGAAGATGGCAGATTTAACAACCTTCGGCCAGAGGCAATCCTGAAAACCATCAGCCGTTTGGAGCAGCGTATATCCGAACGCTTTCCAGAATCTGGTTTGTTGGGGGTTTGCAAAGAATTCAATCAACTTTCCATCAAATCTGAAACCTTGGCTGTTCGGTTGCAAGAACCGATTTGGCCAGTCAGGTTGGCTGCTATAACTGCTTCCACCCTATTAATTGGACTGGTAGCCTGGGCATTGGCACAGTTGGTTCAGAATTTCCAATTGGATGCAAGTGGAATTTTTCACCTCCTGCAAACAACGGAATCTGCCATCAACGAATTGATCTTCTTGGGCTTGGCGATCTTTTTTCTGGTTAACCTGGAGACCAGGATCAAACGCAAGGCGGCCTTAAAGGCACTTCACCGATTGCGCAGCATTGCGCATGTGGTAGATATGCACCAGCTGACAAAGGATCCGGCTTTTTTGCTTTCAAATGTCAAGATTTCAGCGACCGAATCATCTCCCCAGCGGAGCTTGTCGCGTCACCAACTAATGCGTTACCTGGATTATTGCTCTGAATTACTTGCGCTCAATTCAAAAATCGCAGCGCTTTTTGCTCAAAACACCGACGACTCGGTGGTACTCAGCGCAGTGAACGACCTGGAGCTGCTCGTACAGGGCCTCTCAGCTAAAATTTGGCAGAAAATCATGATACTGGACTTGTCTGCTGAGTAAACGGTAGGGATTTACAATGAACCATTTGCGCCGCTGCCTTTGTTAATATTTTGCAAGTGTTTGGAAATGTGCCCACAGGAGTCGTTTGTTTGTCCCCCCAACAATCTTCAGGAAGCCATCCCGGCATTAGAAAGCGGATTCCAAATTTTTGCTTTTGCAACATAAATGACAATTTTTGTTGCATGAAAAGCAAGGGTTTTCCCTGAATAACCTACGAAAAGTTTAATTTTTTTGCAAAAAAGTTTTGAGAGAATAAAGTCTTGGTTACATTTGTGCGCCTCTATCCCTAATATTATGAGCCGATTGACCGACTCACCCAACCGGGATTATCAGCGGCGCGACGAATTTCGCCTTCAGAATTTTTTAATCTCATCGCTTTCGTCCGCCGGAAAGATTCGCTAACCAGAGGCATAGAATCGAGACTGATTTTCCTCGGCAAACAACAACAAAATGGGCAGGAAAGAGAAATTTGTTTACAACATTCACACCCTTACCTACGAAAAAGTAGTTGTCCCCTTAAAAACCCGCATCTTGAACGCGTTCGGATTTTTTTCCGTCGTACTCATTACTTCCCTTGCGATGCTTGCTGTTTTCTACTCAATTTTTCCTTCGCCCCGTGAAGGAGATTTGATGCGCGAAATAAGCCAAATGGAGTCCAAATACAAGCAATTGAGCGCTCAGGTGGATATGATGTCCAAAGTGCTGCACAATGTTCAAGAGCGCGATGCAAGTGTTCACCGCACGGTATTTGGAATGGAACCCATAGATGAGGATGTATGGCATTCAGGCGTTGGTGGCCACGAATCCCATCCAGAACTTGCAGCCTTCGAATTTGGCGGCAATGTAGTTGGGGAAGCGCTGGAGAAAATTGACGTGCTAAGCCGGCAACTTTCACTTCAAAGCAAATCGCTCGATACCATACAAAACCTTGCCCGCAATCAGGAAAAAATGCTGGCCTCCTTGCCAAGCATCAAACCTGTCCGCGAAGACAAATTACAAAAAAGTATTGGTACCCTTTCCGGTTTTGGTTACCGGATTCACCCGGTCTATAAGTTTAAAAAATTCCACGCAGGCCTCGACTTTCCGGCTCGGGTAGGTACCAACATACAAGCTCCCGGCGACGGCGTAGTCGTGGAAACGGGTTGGCACCAAGGCTATGGCAATTGTGTGAAAATAAGCCATGGGTATGGCTATGAGACGCTTTACGGCCACATGAGCAAAATCACAGTACGGCAAGGCGAACACGTAAAAAAAGGCAACAAAATTGGCGAAGTGGGGGACACTGGCTTGTCCACCGCCCCGCACCTTCACTACGAAGTACATTACAAAGGCAAACCGATCAATCCGATCAATTTCTGCATGGACAAATTAACCCCACAGGAATATCAACAACTGGTGGCCGCTGCCAATGTCGCCAACCAATCGCTCGACTAAACCATTCTACTACCTTATTAATTATTCGTCGTTCAAACAGAAACGATAAACAGCAGCAGTGAGGGCGGAGCGCAGTTGCGTTCCGCTCTTTTTTATTCAGCGGGAGACCCCGGAGGTTTTTAAAACCTCCGGGGTCTCCCGCTGAATAAAAAAGTCCGCACACCCAATCGGCATGAGGGCATCAAATCGGTAGGAAAAGGACTAAAATTTTAAGCAACAACAGGTTCGCGCACCAAAAGTTGGAACCCGTTGCCATGGATGTTTACTATCTCAATAGCCGGGTCGAGTGCCAGATATTTGCGGAGTTTGGTCACAAAAACGTCCATTGACCGTGCGGTGAAATAGGTGTCTTCGTGCCAGATTTTGGTCAATGCCTCCGAACGCGGGGTTACGTCGTTGATGTATTTGCAGAACATTTTGAGCAAATCGGATTCTTTGGGGCTGAGCTTCCACTGGTTTTCCTGTCCGGGCTTGGCATCTTGGAAAGTTAGAATACGCAAGGGGAAATTGAAGTGATATTTCCCGATGATATATTCCCGTTGATCGTCACGGGGGTCGGGGTTTTTGTTGACTCGTTTAAGCACCGCTTGAATGCGCAGCAGCAGCTCTTCTGAGTTGAAGGGCTTGGGTATGTAGTCGTCGGCACCAAGTTTGAAGCCTTGGAGCACATCATCTTTCATGGTTTTAGCAGTAAGAAAGATGATGGGGACGTCTTTATTCCGCTCACGAACATCTTTGGCGAGGGTGAAGCCATCTTTACGAGGCATCATCACATCGAATACGCAAAGGTCGTAATGACTTTTTCGAAAAGCGTCGAGTCCAAGCACGCCATCAGTAGCCAGCGTTACGTGGTAGTCATGCATTTCAAGATAAGAGCGGAGTACATCGCCAAAATTTTGGTCGTCTTCGACCAGGAGGATTTTGTATTGGACAGTAGCCATAAGTCGGTCTGTGAGTGTTCGTGAGATTAAACCATTGTTGTTTTAAGTATTCATTTGCTCGGGAGCAAGGCTTTAACGTTTGCCTTTGGGAATGAAGTATGTGAGTAGGGCCTGGTTCGAAAAAAATGTTAATTTTTTTTTGTTTGGGCTATGTTATTTAGGGTCAGGAAAAAATTTGATACGGCATTCAAATCGGCGCTGATGGAAAAATTTAAGGCTTGCTGGTAGAAAAACCTTGCCCCAACGGTTCCGCGGTTCAGCAAAAGGGTATCTGTGAGACATGCACTTCATTCGGCTTTATACGCCCCAAGTTTCTATTTCTGTCGAATCTTTCTTTACAAAAATTTCGTTGTCGTGCAACTTCGACACTCCAATTTTGTCCATCCATTTTGGCGTGCTCTTTCCCCAAATCCCCAAATTCACAAGCATTCATTCAATTCATTACTCACTTTTTCTGCATTTGTCTATGAAAACAACCCGTATCCTCTTGCTTGCCACCACATTTTTATTGTTTCCGTGGTGTGTGTCCCAACTTTTTTCCCAACAAACTGGAGATAAAAAAATCGTCATCACCAAACGCAGCATCGATACCGATGGTTCGGAAAGTTCTGAAACCATTGTAAAAAAAGGTGCATCAGCCGAAGCTTTCGACGTTGAAAAATATATCCGTGAAAATCGAGCGGACAACACGCAGGTAGAAATTAAAATTGAAGATGGGGAAGACGAGCAGACTATTGTCGTCAAGGGTTCAAAAATCGTCCGCATCAGTAAAGAAAATGATCCAGATGAGGATGAAGAAGATGGCGACGATCAAGGAAACAGCTATCCAGGCTATAGGGGCTATGAGGGATATAGTGGTTATGAGGGCTACAATTCCAGCTCCAACAATGGCGCCTTTCTCGGTGTGGATGAGGACTCGGATGAAAGATCAGACCAGCCGGGTCTGGTGGTAAATGTGGTTCGCGGCTCCGCTGCCGACCGGGCTGGCCTTCGAGACAATGACAAGATCATGAAACTTAATGACACGCCTGTAAATAAATGGAGTGATCTGTCAAAATTTGTAAACGCCTCGAAAGTTGGCGATAAAGTACGGATCGCTTTCGAACGCTATGGGAAAGCAGCCAGCACCGAAGCCATTCTTACGAAGCGCAATGACGTAGATCGCAACACGAAATCCGAACCCAAGGGCTTCCTTGGTGTAACTGACGATGAAGAAGCGGACGAACACAACGAACCCGGTGTTGCTGTCCTCATTACCAAGGGCTCTGGTGCGGAAAAAGCCGGCCTGAAAAACGGTGATGTTATTTTTCAATTGGGGGAAGCCTCAATTTCTGATTTTGAAGACATTAGCGATTTTATGGCATACGCCAAACCAGGCGACAAAGTCAACATTGTGTATGAGCGCAACGGGAAGCGCAACAGCGCTGAGGCTACATTGACCGAACAAAAAAACACCTGGAACGTCAACAGCGGCAACTGGGATTTAAACGATTTGGACCCGGAGAAATGGATGAACAATTCAGGTTTAAATATTGGCAACTGCACCGTTAATGTGCGCCAGAAAGACGCTTGCCTGGGCGTATATTCAGATGCTGTTGATGAGGGAAATATGGAAGGCTCACGCATCAACGATTTTACGGAAGAATCTGCTGCACGCGAAGTAAATATGGCAATAGGAGATGTAATTATCGCCATAGCAGGCCAACGGGTGAAAGACCACGATGAACTTTGGTCAGAGATCGCGAAATTCAAGGTGGGTGACAAGGTAAAAGTAGAGTACATCCGGGAAGGCAAAACCTTGTCGGTAGAAGCAACCTTGAAAGCCTGCCGCGACAACAGCAGTCGGGTACAAATACTTGATAATGACGGAGAACAACTTCGTGATTTTACTTCCTGGAACTGGAACGAAGACGATCAACGCAAACTTAGAGAGCGGAGCATCATACCGATTCGCAAGGGCGAGGGCGACATGCCCAAGGTGAACAGTTTGCCCAGTGCCCAGGACCGTAGCCTTAACCTCACTGAATTCAAGGCTTACCCTAATCCAACCTTAGGCCAGGTCTCAGTCGAATTTACAGGCGAAGCAGTTGCTACCACCGTGTCGTTTTTTGACCTCTCCGGTCGGCAACTTTTCCGCGAAGAACTAAATGCTTTTAATGGCCGCTACAACCAGCAGTTTGACCTGTCGGATTATTCAAAGGGCACCATAGTTGTGCATATACAACAGGGTGAGAAAGTATTTACAGACCAGATTGTGGTGAATTGAGGCCACCAGGTTTACAGTCTCAAATCAAAATTAAGGCGACAGCCTTTCTGGCAACTCCGGGAAGGCTGTTTTTTTTTGCCGCCACCCAGCGTTTCCCCATTTCATAGCGTCATTCCACTGGATCAGCTGCTCATCCAGGCAACACATTCCATGCTACTGAACGTCAATTCACGAAATTGCTATCAAGGTTCGTGATGCTATGCTTACTTTGGTGGCGAAATTTTTTTAGACTTTCAACAAATATCCACAGGATGAAACACCTTACGCTCGCCTTTTTCTTTTTGGCTTTTTCCTCGTCCATACTGGCTCAAAACCTCGTCATTTCGAGCCAAAATCCAAATGGGCTTTATGTTTGCGGCATTGTATCCATGACGATTACGGTTCAGAATGGCGCAGGCCCGGCAGCGGCCAATTTGAATACGGCCGTAACGTTTCCCGCAGGCATCTCGTATGTGCCTGGTTCCGTTGTAGGTGCTACCGAAAGCAACATAACCAACCTGAACGCTCCGGTTTTTGCCTTGGCCGATCTGGCAGCTGGAGCAGCCGCTTCTTTTACGATCAACATCACTGCCGGCTGCCCGGTAGTGCAGGCCATAAACAATGGTCAAACCTTTTCCAATACAATAGTGGCGACCTACACCGGCGGCAGCAAGCAATTTATCTCGAATTTATACCTGGTTGAAACGGGTTTGTTGAATATTGGCACGGTAACGCCACCCACCGTAACTGCCGAAAAGGGCGACGTGATCATGCGAATGATTACCATGAAAAATACACGCCAGGGCCCTATTCAATCCCTGATATTCTCGGATGCGCATTTTCCCGGTATCAGTATTCAATTGGAAGGCGGGATCAACCAAAATAACTTGCCAACCTTGTTCACAGGTGAAATACCTGGCACCTTTTTCAGTTCTGTTGGAAACGGCGACAACTTTTTGGATTTCAATGAAGAAATAACCCTAATTGAAAAAGTTACAATTGAGGATTGCGGGATCCCAACCTTTACCAACCAATCCCTTATCATTATTGGCTGGGGTTGCGGCGGACCACCCTGCCGGACCGATAGCGTGTATGCATCCGTGACCATTTTGCCAACCACGCAAAACCCCAGCCTTTCATTTATCCCGGTATATGATGCGCCTGTGAGCCAATGTGGCGCACTTCCTTCTACACAGGAAATTCTTATCGTCAATACCGGCCAACTTCCCGCTACGAACATCCGCCTGAACCCCTATACGCTCGACACTTCATTTCACGCTATAGATCATAACTCGTTTGAATGGAATAATGGCTCAGGTTGGCAAACGCTGCCAGCCCTATTGAGCACACCAACGTTTTTGGGAAGTTGCCAGAACTCAGATTATTCTTTAGATGCCATAGTAACAGTACCGGAAGTCTTGCCAGGCGATACAGTGCGACTGCGCTTCAACACCTATTACTGTCAGCCGATCTGTGGTGGCCTGGTTCCCAGAATGCGTGTGGCGTACAACTATCTGAAAGCGTGTCCGGCGAATGTTCCGGTTGGTGGTGTATTCAATTTTTACCCCGATACGGCTTTTTTAAAAATAACGGCAAGTGTGGATTTCGAACTGGAAAATTGCCTGCAAGACGACGAAACTTACAACCTTAATTATTGGATAAAATCCGGCCGCCTGCTACAAGACACCGGCTTTTTGCAAGTAATTTTTGAGATCCCGCTTGGTTTTGATTGGGTGCAATCCTGTCCGTTCAGTCTCGACGGCCAGACGCCGCTTGAGTCGGTCATAACGCCCAATATGGACGGCTCCAGCACGGTTCGGATGGTTTTCGACCTGCCATTTTCAACGGATTCCGTGAATACCGGCCTTTGCTTGCTTTATCACTGCGAACAAGGCCTGCCCTGCGAGTCGCCGATACCCAATGTGCCACCTCGCGGCTTGGATTATCTTGTTTACCCACCCCCTTCTGATTGTGGGGGCTGTCAGCTCAAACTCCAGACCTATTCTTTGGTTTCAAATACAAAAGATGAGACCATTGACTGTGCTATTACTTTCTGCGATGAATTTATTTTGGTTGTGGACGACCAGTGTGATACCACTGGCGGCGGCGGTGGTGGCGGTGGCGGCGGGCTTGGCGGTGGTAATCTGGTGGTGGTAGATTTTGACTCCTATCGCACCAA
>JBJXGO010000160.1:0-20903 GCA_046160345.1 Saprospiraceae bacterium | reverse complement strand
ATAATGAAAGCACTAAAATTTTTGATTTTAATTCTGGTATTCTCCCAGGGTTTAAATGCTCAAACTAATTATTCCAAGGCTCATTTTTTCGAATTGGGTCTAATGGCAGGCTTTTCCAACTATTCCGGAGACCTCAGCGAGGGGACCATCGAACTGAGCCAATCGCGTCCAGTTTATGGTGCTTTTGCGCGTTATCATCTTTCCCCATCCTTATTTTTGAAAAGTCAATTCAGTGCCGGACGTATTTATGCCGACGACAAATACTCCGAAACCCGCGCGGATCGGCAGTTTCGGGTCAATGGCCCTCTGATGGAATTGTCAACTGTTCTGGAGTATTCGCCCTTAGATTTTGGTTATGAAAACTCATCCGGAGAACAGTTTTATTTTTTTCCTTATTTGTTTGTCGGAATTGGCGGTACGTTTGTGAAACCGGAGCTTACTTACTATGGTCCGCCAGAAAAAGAAGCGGCCTATGTCAAAACACCCTTTCCGGAAGGAGGCAAGGCACAAAGATTGCTGTTTTGCGCCCCGATGGGTTTGGGGTTGAGGTTCAATCTGAAAAGCCGGACAACGCTTGGCTTAGAGTTTGGCGCCAGGCCGGCTTTTTCCGACTTGCTCGATGGAGTATCGGAAAACGGCAACCCAAAGGCAAAGGACTGGTATTATTTCGGCGGGATCACGGCTTCTTACTATCTGGGCCAGCCCTGGGAAAAGAGAAATTCTGACTTGCCAGGGAAATAAAATTTGCACACACTCTAATTACCAAAATTATGGCTAAAAAGAATTCCATTGAACAACTCATCGCCGATGAGGACAAGCTCGAGGAGGCACTGGAGAAATTCCATGTTTTTTTGAAAAGCTGCGAAGCGTTACAATTTAATTTAAACCTAACCCGGGCACGACTTGCAGGCCTCAAATCTCAACAGGATATTGACGTTATTCCAAATTCCGATGCCAGGCGCGAGCGAAACCAAATCCGGGCTACATTTCAGGAAGCACTGATGAAGTTCCGGGAGGAAGACATTTCCACAGTTTTTAATTTGCAGGGACGTGCCGAGTTTTTGGCAAGTATTGAACACCGTGATCATGTTATTCATGAGTTTCTTGACCAGCGCCTGCTGCCAAAACGTTATTATCGCGATGGAACGCCCTCTTCTAAGGCCAAAACACCAGTTAAAGATGAAGATAAGAATAAGGATGAGTCAAAGGTTATGGAGGGAAACTCATCCATTATATACCGCCTTTTAAACATAGACACGGAGAGGCATGCCATTGCAATGGTGATAAAGACCCCGGAATTGGACGATATGTTCAAAGAGGGTATTCAGCGTCTGACCGATTTGCGCCATCGCAACGTCATCAAGTTGCTCGACCATGAAATCAAGAAATTTCCCTATTTCATCATTACCGAATATGTCTATGGCGACACCCTGCCTAAGGTATTGGAAGTGACCGGGCGCAGGCCGGTTCCCCAGGTGGCCGATTGGCTTTACCAACTCACCGATGCGCTGGATTACCTTCGGCACAAGCGCATCTTGCATACCAATGTACGCCCGTCCAAAATTTTCATCGACGATGAATGGCAAATAATGCTATCCCCCTTTGACTTGTTGAAAACCTCTCCCTCCAAGATTGATAAAACCACCCAGAACCCCAAACTCAACAACCCGTACGACCGCACTTTCAGCCGCTATCGTGATGTGTGCCAGTATGGAAGCCCTGAACTTCTGGCTACAGATGGTGAGGGCGTTTTTGACATGCCGGGTATTTGCAATTCAGACCTTTATTCCATCGGATTGATTGGTTATAAAATGTTGACCAGCAGGGACTTGTTTGCAGGAGATTTAGTGTACGATATCCTTCAAACTCGTTCGCGGTTTGTAAACGATCCGGTTTTCAGACTGGAATGCCTGAAAGGGCTTCCCCCCTGTGAGCTCTCGGAGCTTATTCTCGAATTGCTGCAGGAAGACCCCGCAGCCCGCCGAAACAAGTACCCCAGTTTGCACAAACTTCTTCGACGCTTGCACGGCTTGACACGGCTCGATGAACACCATGCCAGCGATATACGCAAAAGCTATCGCCGTTGTCTGGCTTCCAACAAGGAGTTTATCCGAGATTTTTACGAGTTGTATTATAAAAAAGATGGCGCAAAAACGAAGGATTTTTCGGAAATAAGTAAGCGCCGACAATCGGCGATGCTTCAAATGTCCGTGGATGTTTTGCTCGATTTTGATACTCAAAAAGACTACCTCTATAGGCTGATGCATCCAGACAACCCCAAACACGGTGGGTTTGAAGTCGCAGATTTTGAAGTGTTTTTGGATACGTTGTTAGAAACCGTTGCGCTAAATGATGCAGATTTCAGGCGCACGGAAGGCTTGGAGGCAGCCTGGAAAAATGTACGTGACCGAACCGTCGATTTTATCCGGGAGATCCGGGGC
This sequence comes from Saprospiraceae bacterium, assembly GCA_046160345.1. Classification (GTDB taxonomy): domain Bacteria; phylum Bacteroidota; class Bacteroidia; order Chitinophagales; family Saprospiraceae; genus M3007. The sequence goes on along the minus strand of JBJXGO010000160.1, from coordinate 18,462 downwards.
GGTAAGTAAGTCCGCAGGTTCATCAGGTCAAAAAACCCGCGCCGGCATTTACCTCCCTGGCCAGCATATCTATAGTTTTTTCGGCCAAAATTTTCAACATTCCATCCCGACACGCTGCAAAGTCGTGGTGCAATGGGCATGGGTGTTCTGCGTTGCATCGCTCGATGTTAAGGGCACATTGGTTGAAAATCATGCTTCCATCCGTGATTTTAAGGACATCTAACAAGATGGTTCCCCCTGTTTGCTTGTTGGCAAAAAAGCCGCCGTTCGGCCCTTTCGAGGAATTCACAATTCCATTTTCCCATGGATGGCTATATAGGTGGTAGCGCGCAGCGTGTATCCGAATGTTTTTGAAAACATGGCGCAAAGATAAGGTGTGGCAAAAATCCGAATTGATTGACCAAAATCACCCAGTCGACTGACGCTGCTCATATACCCAGCTTTTCCAGGCCAAATACTTTTGTGGAGAAAAAGACTTGAATCTCCTTAATTAACATCACCGCTAACTCTATCTAAGTCATGTTCAGAAAAACAACTTTCCTCGCAGCGTTTCTTATGCTTGCATTTATTGCCTGCACTTCAAAAAAAGAAGCCGAAGATGCCGCTAAAAAATCGCCTACGCCCTCTGAGGCGGCTGCTCCTCAACCGGAGGTACATGGTACAGAGGTAAAATCTGTAGAACTCACCAATCCGCTCAACAAAGAATGGGTAGCCTCTGGCAAAGCGAATTACGAGTTAAAATGCCTTGCTTGCCACAAGCTCAGTAATGAAAAACTGGTGGGCCCAGGTTGGGCCGGGGTTACCAAGCGCCGTGAGCCAGTGTGGGTCATGAACATGATCACCAATGTGGACGTAATGCTGGAAAAAGATGCGGAAGCGCAAAAAATGCTCGAAGAATGCCTCGTGCGTATGCCCAACCAGAATGTTTCTCAGGAGGATGCACGGAAACTTCTTGAGTTTATGCGCTCCAACGATGGCGAGAAATAGCCAGTTCGCAACCATGCTGTTTCGAAATACAATCATTCAAATCAACATTTTATATGAAATACAACCATTTTTTCTTATTTGTGGTAGCAGCAGTTGCACTGTCCTTAGTGCTGACAACAACTGGCTGTAAACCTCAGAATCCCGTTACCGCCGTTGAAGGCGATGCCGCGCAAAAAGTCTATGTTGCGCCGGGTAAATATGACGAGTTTTACAATTTCGTTTCTGGAGGGTTCAGCGGCCAGCTTACCGTGTACGGCATTCCTTCCGGGAGATTTCTGCGCAATATCCCGGTTTTTTCGCAAGACCCACAAACGGGCTGGGGCTATAGCGAAGAGACGAAACCAATGCTCAATACCTCGCACGGTTTTGTGCCTTGGGACGACTCCCACCACCCGGCTCTTTCGACTACCAACGGTGAACACGATGGTCGTTGGTGCTTTATCAATGGCAACAACACGCCACGGATCGCCCGGATCGATCTAAAAACATTCCGCACAGCAGAGATCATAGAGATCCCCAACAGTAGCGGTAACCACTCTTCGCCGTTTATTACCGAAAACACGGAGTACACCATTGCAGGCACCCGTTTCTCTTATCCGCTCGACAATGTAGGCGCCAATGTAGATGTACCTATTTCTTCTTATAAGCAAAATTTTAAAGGCACTGTAAGTTTCATCGGTGTTGACAAAGAGACGGGTCATTTGGATCTGGCCTTCCAGGTGCTCTTACCCGGCGTGAATTTCGACCTTTCTCGTTGTGGCCGTGGCCCTTCGCACGACTGGTTTTTCTTCTCTTGCTACAATACCGAACAGGCTAGTACCCTGCTTGAAGTGAATGCCTCGCAGAAAGACAAGGACTTCATCATGGCCTTAAACTGGAAAAAATGCGAGGAATATGTCAAAGCTGGCAAAGGCCGTAAAGACAAAGTGCGCTACGCTCACAACGTGTATGATGAAAAAACACACACGGCTACTTCAACCATTAAGGAAGATGTGATCGTACTTGACCCCAAGGAGTTTAAAGACATCGTTTATTTCATCCCTTGCCCTAAATCACCCCACGGTTGCGACGTAGATCCAACGGGTGAATACATTTGTGGCTCTGGCAAACTGGCTGCTGTAATTCCGGTCTTTTCTTTTACCAAAATACAAAAAGCCATTGCAGACAAAGCCTATGATGGCGAATTTGACGGCATACCTGTACTCAAATATGATGCAGCGCTGTATGGTGAAGTGAAAAAACCAGGCCTCGGCCCCTTGCACACGGAATTTGACGGCAAAGGTTTTGCTTATACTTCCTTCTTTGTGTCCTCTGAGATCGTAAAGTGGAACATCGAAAAGCTTGAAGTGGTGGACCGTGTGCCAACTTACTACTCCATCGGTCACCTTTGCGTACCAGGCGGCCCGACCCGCAAACCACATGGCAAATATGTGATTGCTTACAACAAAATTACAAAGGACCGTTACCTTCCTACAGGCCCTGAGCTTACCCAATCTGCTCAGTTGTACGACATCAGCGGCGATAAAATGAAGCTCCTGCTCGACTTCCCAACTGCGGGCGAACCACACTACGCCGAAGCCATTCCAGCCAGCTTGGTGCAACCTAAATCGGTCAAGATATTTAAGATCGAAGAAAATAACCATCCTTATGTAGCCAAAGGCGAGAAAGAAGCCAAGGTGTTCCGGGAAGGCAACAAAGTCCATGTGAACATGACTTCTATTCGTTCGCACTTTACCCCCGATAACATTGAAGGGGTGAAACTGGGCGACGAGGTGTACTTCCACGTGACGAATCTCGAACAGGATTGGGACGTGCCGCACGGTTTTGCAGTGAAAGGCGCCAACAATGCCGAGATCCTCATCATGCCTGGTGAGACCTGTACCCTCAAATGGGTTCCCGATCGCGTAGGGGTATTCCCTATCTATTGCACCGACTTCTGTTCGGCCCTCCACCAGGAAATGCAGGGCTATGTGCGGGTATCTCCGAGAGGCTCCAACGTTCCATTGAGCTTCAGCACAGGCAACAAAGCCGAACCTACCGGGGCAACTAAATAGTATAATTTGGTTGAATGGTTGAATGGTTGATTGGTTATTGGTTGATTGGTTATTGGTTATTAGTTGATTAGTTTGGAAAAACCAATCAACTAATAACCAATAACCAATCAACCAATAACCAATCAACCAATAACCAATAACCAATAATCAAATCCACAATCATGACACTTAGCAAAACAACTCGTATCCTGCTGGGGGTTGCGAGCTTGACTCTTATTATCACATATTTCGTGCCGCTATGGCAAATATTGCTTTGGGCGCCTCAGTATCCTGAGGGTTTGACCATGAAAATCTGGATGGATAACCTCACGGGGGAAATTGATATCATCAATGGCTTGAATCATTACATCGGGATGAAACATATCAGCGTAGAGATGTTCCCCGAATTTGGTTTTATGGGTTATTTGATTGGTTTCCTGATGGCTGTTGGTTTGGCCGCAGCACTTTTTGGCAGTCCAAGAATCTTGTTCTTTTTTACGTTTTTGTCCTATGTCTATGGCGTGGCAGCCATGTGGGATTTCTGGCGTTGGGGCTATGAATATGGGCACAACCTTGATCCAAAAGCAGCCATTATTGTACCAGATATGGCGTATCAGCCGCCTTTAATTGGATATAAGAACTTGCTCAATTTTACATCTTATTCCGGTCCGGATACAGGGGCCTGGATCATTATTGTAGTTTGTCTTTTGGCAACAGTGCTTTGGTGGTGGGAGTTTTTTAAAGCTAGAAAAATGGCACGTGTATCCGCTAATACAGCAAGCAAAGCAGCTGCGTTTATTGCCTTGTTCACACTGATCACTATCCCGTCATGTGCCACCGGGCCTGAGCCTATTCGTTATGGAAAAGACAATTGTCACGCTTGTAAAATGACCCTCACCGACAAACGCTTTGGTGCAGAGATCGTGACTAAAAAAGGAAAGGTATTCAAATTTGATGACCTCAACTGTTTGGTCAATTTCATAAAATCCGGGGAAGTGTCAGCCGATAACATTGCTCAAACGCTATCCGTTGATTTCAAAAAGACAGGGCAGTTTGTGGACGTGAACCAGGCTTTTTTTCTCGAAAATGACGCCATAAAAAGTCCTATGAGGGCCGACATTGCAAGTTTTTCCGAGCAAAAGGATTTGGACGCGGTGAAGGCTGAAATTGGTGGCGGGAAAGTACTTAATTGGGATGGGGTGAAGGCAGGGTTCTGAAATACACGATATCATGGATGTGTATGAGCTTTGTCATTGCCTAGTTGGAAGACCATTCGTTGTTTTGAGCATTCGTTTTCTTCACATTTTAAAGAATTAAATATGTTCAAAAAAATCATGTGGGTGTTCATATCTCTATTCTTGCTCATCCAAATTATCAGACCCAACCAGAAAAACCCGGCCGTAGATCCAACGGTGGATTTTGTGAATGTTGCTAAACCGCCAACAGAGGTGTTTACAATATTGAAAAATGCTTGCTATAACTGCCATTCATTTGAATCGAAATACCCTTGGTATGCCCAGATTGCTCCAGTTTCATGGTGGATTTCCAACCATATTGAAGCAGGGCGGGAGAATCTAAATTTCTCAACATTTGGCAATCTGCCGCCTGGTGAAGGCGCTGAAGTATTGGGTGAATGTGCAGAAGCCGTTCAAGAAGGGGAAATGCCACTCTCCAGTTACACTTGGCTTGGCCTTCATCCGGGAGCCAATCTATCTGAATCTCAGCGCAACTTATTAGTGCAGTGGTTGAATGCAAATGGCGGCGAAGGAGGTAAATCTGAGGGAAACGATGACGATGATTGATAGTTAAAGATCAATTTGCAAGCTTTCAAAAAATGGAATAAACGATGACAATGAGACCGTTATACAACATTTTGATCCTATTGCTGTCGGTGTTCAAATTGTACGCCTCAAATCTTCATGTCGGCACTGGTCAAACTTACATCACCATCCATTCTGCTCTTGCTAAAGCTCAATCTGGCGACACCGTTTTTATCCATGAAGGCATTTATACAGAGGGCAACTTGAAGGTGGATAAATCCTTGGCAATCATCGGCATTGGCTACCCTGTACTGGATGGTCAGCATAACTGTGAGATACTTACCATAACGGTTTCCAATGTGACCATCAAAGGTCTTGAAATCCGCAACAGCGGCCAACTAAGTACTCTCGATGTAGCGGGTATTAAAGTCCTTTCTGCTTCCTGGGTGGTCATTGAGGACAACCGTATTTGGGATTGCAACTTCGGGATCTACCTCTCTGACTGCAATGATTGTCGCGTGACGCGCAACAACGTTCAAGGCATCCTCAAAGAAGAGCAAAACTGTGGCAACGGTATCCATCTTTGGAAGTGTTCCAAGGTAATGGTTGAAGAAAATTACCTGAAAGGCCAACGCGATGGTATCTATTTCGAGTTTGTGACCGACTCCGAGATCCGGTATAATAACAGCGAACAAAACCTGCGTTATGGCTTGCACTTTATGTTCTCGCACAACGACCACTACCACCATAACTGGTTCCATCACAATGGCGCAGGTGTGGCAGTGATGTACTCCCGACAAGTAAAAATGACGGAGAACCAGTTTGGCTATAACTGGGGCGGCAGCGCTTATGGTCTATTGTTGAAAGACATCTCGGACAGCCATATTTGGAAAAACACCTTCGAACACAACTCGGCAGCGGTGTATTTGGAAGGCGCAAGCCGCATCACGCTTGAACAAAATCAGTTCCGCGAGAACGGCTGGGCGCTCAGGGTGCAAGCCAGCTGCGATGCCAACGTGATTCGACAGAACAACTTTTTTGGCAACTCCTTTGACGTGTCCACCAATGGCAGCCTCGTGCTAAACACTTTCGATGGCAACTATTGGGATCGCTACGAAGGCTATGATCTAAACCGAGATGGAGTAGGGGACGTGCCGTTTCGCCCGGTGAGTCTTTACGCCGTGGTGGTAGAAAAAATGCCTTATGGGTTGATGCTTTTGCGCAGTTTTATGGTGTACCTGATGGACAAAGCGGAAAAAATTATCCCCTCTCTGACCCCCGAACAATTGATGGATGAAAAACCGGCAATGAAGCCGCTCGAACTCAGCTAAACCTCGTAGGTTTTTGAAAACCTACGAGGTTTGAAATTTTCAATTTTTAAAACACAATCGTATGAAAATCACCTTTTTTCTTCGCTCTTTGCTCGCAATGTTGGTAGTAATTGCATTCACTCATTGCACCAACAACGCCCCGAACCAGACAGTTTCCAGCGATGCTTCTGCCCCGCTTGGTGGCGGGCAAGCGACTGTACAAGATGACGTATCTGCAAAAGACATCGTGAAAGTTGCTTCTGGCAGCGCAGACCATACTACACTGGTTGCTGCTGTTAAAGCCGCTGATTTAGTGAATGTTTTGGCCAATGCAGGGCCTTTCACAGTATTTGCGCCTACCAATACCGCCTTTGATAAATTGCCCGCAGGCACCGTAGAAGGCTTGCTGAAGCCCGATAAAAAGGATGCCTTGGCGGATATTTTGCAGTACCATGTGGCCGTGGCGGTGTACAAGCCGGAAATGTTTTCCGATGGCCAGGTGCTCTCTATGGCCAACGGCGGCAACGTCACCATGGGCGTAAAGGATGGTAAAATAACCGTCAATGGGGCCAATGTAGTGGCTACAGTACCTGCTACAAATGGCATTATTCACGTGATTGACGGGGTGCTGTTGCCGAAATAAAATCTATTTTAAAACCTCGTAGGTTTCAAAAACCTACGAGGTTTGCGAAAACCTACGAGGTTTTGCGACCTTTGGCGCGGCAGAACAGACCCTTATTTATCATTGTTTCATAAAAAGCCGTGCTAGAATCTACTCTTCTCTCTAAATCCTTTGGCAAGCTCAAGGCTCTTGACAGCGTGAGCGTACGCATAGAGGCCGGGCAGGCAGTTTCACTCGTTGGCCCCAATGGTTCGGGGAAAACGACCTTTTTGAAATGCCTGCTCGGCCTTGTCATTCCCGACAGCGGCGAACTGACATTGAATGGCCAGCACATTCTAGGCAATTGGGATTACAGGCGGCACATCGGCTATATGCCCCAGATTGGGCGTTACCCCGACAATATGCGGGTCGGGCAGGTATTTGACATGGTGAAAGAAATCCGGCGAGGTACCTTTACACGCCTTGACGACGATCTGATGCAGGCTTTTGAAGTCGAAAAGTTTGCCCACAAAGCCATGCGAACCCTTTCCGGCGGTACTCGTCAAAAGGTGAGTGCCTGTCTCGCTTTTTTGTTTGATCCCGATGTGTTGGTGCTGGACGAACCGACCGCAGGGCTTGACCCCGTGGCCTCCGAAATTTTAAAAGAAAAAGTGCTGGCCGAAAAAGCGAAAGGCAAGATCGTGCTGGTCACCTCCCACATTCTCAGCGATTTGGAAGAACTTACCACCGATGTGATGTACATCATTGAGGGAAAAGTCCAGTTTTACCAATCCATCGACGAGCTGAAATCCCGCACTGGCGAAGACAAACTCAACCGCGCATTGGCGCAGGTGATGAAACAAAATGCTACCGAACGTACCCCGGAACTCCGTTCCGGAGACGCCTAACATATCCCCGGAACAGAGTTCCGGGGTACTTGACCCTATGCTACGAATCGTCAAATACGTCCTCTACGACATCCTGCAAAATCGGATCGTCATTGGTTATACTCTGTTCTTGTTTGCAGTATCTCTGGGTTTGTTCAACCTGAGCGGCGATCCGACCAAGGGCCTGGTCAGCCTGCTGAATGTGGTGCTGATTGTCACGCCTTTGGTGAGTATCGTATTTGCCACCATTCATTTTTACAACGCTTCAGAGTTTATAGAATTGCTCGCAGCACAACCCATTCGTCGCAGCGTTATTGTCTGGAGTGAGTTTTTTGGTTTGGCGGTCGCCATGGTATTGGCCGTGGTCGTGGGCATCGGTATCCCGGTCGCGCTATTTGCGGCAGGTGCTACGGGGCTGACGCTCATAATTGTAGCGGCGGGACTTTCGGTGGCGTTTGTGTCAATCGCGCTATTGGCCTCCATCCTCACCCGCGACAAGGCGAAAGGTATTGGAGTTGCTTTGTTGCTGTGGTTCTACTTTGCGCTTTTGTACGATGCACTGGTCTTGTTCCTTATGTTCGGTTTTGCAGATTACCCGCTCGAGAAAGCGATGGTAGCCGTCATTGCGCTCAACCCAATTGACCTGGCAAGAGTGGTAGTTCTGCTGCAAATGGATATTTCTGCGCTGATGGGCTACACAGGCGCCTTGTTCCAGGAGTTTTTGGGTACGGGCTGGGGGATAGGATTTGCGCTCATTGTGCTGGCTCTGTGGGTTTTTGTGCCGATAGGGGTGGCGGTGCGGGTGTTTCGGAGGAAGGATTTATAAACTCCCCCCTCTCGACAACACCAGCCCCAAAAACGCCATCACCAGCGCCAGATTAATACGACCCGACCAACGGGCCATCATCTTAAAATGCTGGGTGTCGCTCAACTGGAACTCCTCAAGTGCCTTTTTTTCCCGTTGTTGGCGTCCTCGTCACAGGTGTCGGAAACCTTAATCCCATCTGTTTTTGAAATTTTTTCGAATAGAAAAACTGACTTAAAACATGGGAGAGCCTTCAGTATTTTTCTGAAATTTAGAGAAAGTTTCATGTTTCGGACACCTGCGGCGGGGACGCCAACAACGGCAAGGGATTGCATTGTCTGAAGTGTGCTTATCCTCTGAAAAAATGTCTTAGGGGCAAACTTCATGGATAATTGCCAATTCGCCGTTTTGCAAAACCTCATTCGGAATTTGGAAAAGAGGGGCTTCTGTATGGCTATAAGGATCCCAATAACCGATATATCCAAACCACGGGACGGTCCAACGCCCAAGTTTTTGAGAGGTCACTAATTCGAGCTTCCATCGAGAATAGATTTTCTGTTCATATCCAATCAAACCCGATTGCGGTTGTAGTGCTCCTTCTTCTGGTTGAGTGTAGGATAAGATTTTTATAGCGCCACGGCTTCCCAGAACAAAGTTGCTGCTATCAATTTTCATCAAGCCATTGGGCGGTATGATGTCTTTATAACAGGGCGGGCCAAACCTGCCCGGATTCAGATTACCGCTTTGGTCAAAATATACAGCCTTGAAATGAAGGGCCTGGCTGGTGGGATTCGCCAAGAAAATACTTGTTTCGATGCCGGGGTGGACTTCCCATGTGCCAATGAGATAAGGACTTAAGACGCCACCGCTGGGAGAAAATTTTGAAAATTGCATGGTAGGTTTAGAGTTAGTGGTGAGGAATTTTAGATGAAACAGCATACCGAGTTCGGCAGCTGTTATGCGATGCATTAGGTCGCAATTTAAGTTAATTGAAGGCTCAGATTTAATTTTTGCCGTTTTTGGCGAGGGTGCCAACAACGACAGCAAAAACTTATTCCGCCACCCTACGCTCACCCGGTCAAAACCGGGCGAGCGCAGAAGGCGGGTAAGGTTCATTGACAAACCCAGATGTATGGCTTTACCGTTGTGACAGGGGTTGATGATCCAGATGCGGCTTGCGGATCCAGGGCAGCGATGATAATATCCAACCATTGCGTTTCATGATCATTCGTAACGCATCGAACATCTGTATCGGTTATCTCAAAATTCCCTTGCGCATTTACTCCGGCAAGGAGACCAGTACTTTTCGCGCCATCAAAATTCGGCACATTGGTGTATGTAAAATGGATGGTATGTCCTGCCGGGAAACCTTGGCCTTTGATGGTGACTTCCCCTCCGAACTGATTCCTCTTGGTTGTTGCAGTAATCGAGCCTACAGGAGGTGGGATATTGCAACTTCCAGCGGAAAAGAGAACAATTAAAAGAAGCACCAATAAATTCATCAATCGCGCTGCTTTTATTGAGCAGTCAATTGGCAAAAGTAATGAAGGGTTGAGCAAGGTTTCGGCTCGCTTACAATACTGGCTCCTTATGCCGGAAATTGTAGCGACAAAATTTAATTTATTGAGAGTCATGATGTGAAATTTAAGAAATTGAAAAAATGAGATTTATGGTTTAATGCAAAACTATTTCTCCCCGGTCTTCACCAACTTCGCCGCCCGTTGCCCGCCCGCATATTGCAATTGGAGCAGGTAGATGCCTGCGGCCAAACCAGTCGTTTGCAGTTCCGTCTCAAATTGGCCGGATTCTGCTAATGTTGCACACTCGATGGTCTGTACCACCCGCCCTGAAAAGTCGAACAGGGTCAGGCTGGCCAGACCAGGTTCCGTGAGATGAGCACGAATGCGGACGTGGTCGGTGAAAGGATTGGGAAATACAGTCAATAACTGGCCTAACTCAGATGTAACATGGGTTTCTGCTTCGCTTCGGTCGTCGCCGTTGGACGTGAACTGGCCGTTACAGCCCTCGATCCAGGCGCGAAACGTACTGCCGATTTGCGCGGTAAACCCAGGTTTCAAGGTGATCATATCACCTGCATGCAGGTTGGAAAAGGCCGGTGCGGGAACAGTTCCACTAGTGATCTCGATGTTATGAGCCGCTGATCCGGAAAAAGTACCATTGGGGAAAACAATCCCGCCGACATAATACCCGATGCAGCCCGGAGGCCGGATATCAACTACGGCAGTATGATTCTCTGTTAAGTCATACACATCGGGATGCAAATTGTCCAACCAAAAGAAATTATCAGCCGAACCACCCCAGCCCCAATTCATGTGAAACTGTCCGAGTACATCATAACCGTCGCATACCCAGGTATGCCTTCCATTACCATCTCCACTATAAATTACAGGCGATGAATAATTCAACTGATCTTTAATGCCTTGCTGCCAGTCCTCATCGGCGGGATTGTCGGGATGATCTATCCAACAGGGGCCATAGCCAAAGAAGCCCGTCAAAGCCCCTGGAATATTGACCTCGAAGGCACCACTCGCGTCGATACCATAATCCATGTCAACGCTAACCCCACAATCGAACATCAACTTGGCTACTTGGTTGATACTGTAGTTACTAGCGCCACTAAGCGTATTCGGCATACTGCCCCAATCATACCAAGGGCCGCCTATATTACTAGAGAAGCTGCCGCAGACCTCATCGTTGCAATCACCATCCACATACTGGTGAAAGGTCGAAGCCGTGTTTACCGGATAGTTCCAATACCTCATAACCTGGGCCATCGCTGTGGCGACGCATCCGGTATAGGCCGTTTTGTCACCTTGAGCATTTTTAGGGCAAGCCTTGTTGTAAGGGCCATCTTGATTCCATTGGGTTTTTAGAAGCGGCAGAACGGAAGCGCCTTCAGGTAAAGACAACTTGCCTGCTGCCAAGTCATGCCATTGCCGGGTAATGTCCGGCGTGGGCTTCAGCCGGTGTTCCACAATATAGTCCAATGACTTACGGTATTCATCCAGCATGAATAGAAATGCTGGCGGGGCTTCGTCTACGGGAAAATTGCTTTCTGTGGAGTAGCCGAGGATGGGCACCGAACTTTGGGTGCCGGCCACGAGCACAAACCCGACGCTTCCTTGCGGTTGGAAAACGAGGAATGGAGCTGGTCCGCTCTGTCGCGCGGGCAGTGACACGGCAGTCATTTCCACCTGCTCAAGTTTGCTCATGGTTTGAAAAAAATGGGTGGCCACTTGGCGGGCATTCGCTTCGCTAACGGTTTGCGCGAACACCTGGGCACTGGCAATGGCCAAAATATGGAATAGAAAAAGGATCTTTTTCATGGTGTATCATTTTAAGGGTGTGAGAAAAAAACTGCCCCGGCAACTTTGCTTGAATACGCGGGGCAGTCTAGGGATGGAAGCTGTTGGTTATTTTTGTTTCAGCGTTTCGACTTCCTGCCGTAGCGAGGTGTTGTCCTTTTTGAGTTCGATGAGGTACAGTGTCAGCTCCTCGATCTTTTCCATCATTTTGGTTTGCATTTCGCCGACCGAGATGCCGTTCTCTTCTACTTCGCAAGCGGAAGGCATGCCGGGGAGGTGATTTTCTGCCTTGATATGCCGCTCCACTTCCTCAAGCGTCGGGAGCTTGTAGCCTTTGCCAAAAACGTAGTCTGGCCAGGCGCTTTTCAACTGTACCTTGAGTTCTTCGCAGATGACTTTGCCGCCCACCGCTAGTTTGTACCCTGTAGGCAAGCGTTCTGCACCGACCATCAGGCCGGGGCCATCCACTAATACGCCATCCTCGAAATCGCCTACAAAATTGATAATCAGGTTGTCTTTGGTGTCATCGCCCACCCAATGATGAACGAGTGCTCGATTGGCTTTTTTCTGTTTCTGTGGCATGTTATCCCGCCGTCCGAGCATAAAGTCCGTACCGCCGATGGAAGCCCAACCGTTCACGTCTAAGGTGTATTCAGGGGTAATGGTGCCAATCCCGACATTGCCGTTTGGTTGTAGAGACATGCGATAATTGAGGGGTGCTGTCGGGCCGTCCGCAGTGGTAAAAAACACCAGCCCTTGTCCGGAGCTTGAAGCACCGATGCCATAACTCAAAGTGCTGGATACTCGGAAGTTCATCGCGTTGCCATTGTCCACTTGCACTGCTTTTTGCCAACTGTGGTTTGTCCAGACAGGGCCGCCTTTGATATGCAGGTGGGCAGTGGGGGAGATCGTACCGATACCCACATTACCGTTTGCATTGATGGCCATACGGTAAATCGCTGGACTTCCATTCCCGTCGGCAGTAGTAAAAAAACTAAGGCCACCTCCACCCCCACCGCTCGCAGCGCCCATGCCGAAACTCAGGGTCGGGCTGACCCGGAAGCTCATCGCGCTGCCATTGGCGATTTGCAAGGACTTTTGCCAGTGGTTGGACGACCAGTCCGGGCCACCGAGGATATCGAGGCGAGCGCCGGGTGCCGTCGTGCCGATCCCAGCATTGGCGGTGGGGGTGTTGTTAAAGGCGGCATTCGTGGTGATGGTTTGGGTGGCAGCATTCTGCGTCCAGCCCTGGGCATGCGCCGTCTGAGCGGTGGAGAGCGCGAAGGCCAGTAGAAAGGCCATGGAGAAAAGAGTGGTGTTTTTCATTGTTAAATGAGTTTTTAAATGTTGATAAAGATTTAGTGCTGCAAAGGTCTCCCTGTCTGCCTGCTGACAGCCTTAGTAAAAAGGAGGATTTTGGAGTACTGGAAAGTGCGGAGAGGAGGTACTTAGAAAGGAGTAGGGAGTCATCCCGGGCTTTGGTGAAGTCGGGATGGGAGAGGTGCATGCGTTCCTGAATGGGAATGCCTTCTTATAGACCTATTTCAAACTTTCGCATCCGATACAGATTGAAACCTCGTAGGTTTTAAAAACCTACGAGGTTTACGGAGCGTAAACACTTGGTTCACGCAGGTTTATGAGCATGTTTTTGGGCTACTCTATTTCCCAAACAATTGCTTCACTTTTCCAAAATCGGGATGTGTGATGCCGGCGGCTTCTAGGTCTTGGATATCCTTTAAGAAAACTTCATCACATTGGCCTCCATTGTCTGGGAACTGCCGACCTTTCCACTTGAGATAAATTTTTTCGGATTCCTGCCATTGATTGTTAAGCAGGTATCCCAATGCAAGGTTGGATTCTACATTCTGTGCTTCGGGGTTCAGTTCCAAGGTTTTCTGAGCAGCACTTATGGCTTCATTGGGCTTGCCGACAAATAAGGCGTAAAAACTCAGATCATACCATCCGCTAAAATTTGCGCTATCTTTTTCTAAGGCATTTTTTATATAATCGAATGCCTTGGGATAATTTTGTTCGTCGAAATATTTTTCGGAAGTTTCTTGATCATACTCACGAATGGTACAGTTTGGTAAAAGTTGCTTGGTTTTTTCCAGCACTTCATCGGGAAAAGGATTATGAGCCAACTCCAAGTAGGTCAAATTCTTTAACTCTCCGATTTGCGCGGGCAGGCTCGTCAATAGATTACCACTCAAATGCAATAATGTCAGATTCTTTAAGTCACCGATTTGCGCTTGCAGACCAGTCATTTGGTTATCAGACAAATCCAAGTCGGCCAAATTCTTTAATTTCTCCATTTGCGCTGGTAGGTTTGTAAAATTGTTCCAGCTCAAACTTAAGAAGGTTAAATTCTTCAATGCTCCGATTTGCGCTGGTAGTGTTGACAAATGGTTGGAGTTCAAATTCAAATCTGTTAAATTCTTCAATTCCCCGATTTGTGCGGGCAGGCTATCCAAGTTATTATTGTTCAACAATAAAACCTCCAATTGCAGGTGCTGAAAAACTTCCGGAGGAATCAGGGTCAATTGCTTTCCAGACAAATCCAAAGCCGTCATTTCAGGCCCTAAATTGTTAACGTCGTAGGCAACCGGATACACCTTGCCAATTGTATCCAACAAGAAATTCCCTTCATCCCCCTCCTTTTTCACCTTGGCAAAGCCCCTATCGTCAAATTGCTCCGCTTTTTGCCATCGGCCAAGTTTTGGCACCTCATCGCCGTTTTTGTCAATGAAGTAAAAAATATTTGGGCCGTTCCTTGCTCCATACGCCAAGGCAAACCTGTCTGCATAGAAGTAGAAGGCTTTGATGAGCTTATCCGCTTTTTGCAGGGCGGCTTGGGCCTTGTTTTTGGCTTCTTCGGTTTCTGAAAGTGCGGCCTTTGTGTTTTTCTCTGCCTTTTCGGCCCGTTTTTGTGCGGTAATAGCCGTCTCTTTTTGCTGCTGGATACCTTTGAATACCTTGAGGATATACTCGGAAGGCGTGGAGCTGTTGCAATTGCAAATCCTGGCAGCTACCTGTGCGGCCTGAAATTCAATAAGTGCCTTGTCGAAAATACCTTTTTCAAAAAATGCTTTGCCCTGTTCCATAAAGGCATTGTATTGGGGGCAACTTGGGCATCCTGCCTCCGGTTGTTTTTGGGCAAACAGGGCGCTGCTGGACAGGCAAAACAGACTGATGCTTAGGAGGAGAAAGGCTTTCATTTTGAATGCTTTATCGTATTAAAATGGCAGGGGTATTATTGCTTAAACAATTGCTTCACTTTCTCAAAATCGGGATGGGTGATGCCGGCGGCTTCCAATCTTTCAATTTTTTCTAAAATAATGCCGTCAGATAATGTAACAACGATGTCGTCAGATAGCAGCCGCATTTCGATATACTGCCCTTTCAAGAGAAGGTAAATTTTTTCGGCTTCTGGCCACTGGTTAACGAGCAGGTATCCCAAAGCAAGATTTATTTTTTTTTCTGCGTCCAGGGCTTGTGGATTCAGTTCCAAAGTCTTTTTAGCAGCACTAATCGCTTCTTGAGGCTGATTGACAAATAAAGCGTAAAGACTTAGTGAGAACCAATGGTTATCATTTGTGCTATCTTTTTCCAAGGCTTTCTTTATATAATCGTAGGCTTTGAGATAGTTATGTGCACGGAAATTATCATAAGCAAGTTCTTCATCTGTAAACCCACGAATGGTACAGTTTGGTAAAAGTTGTTTGATTTTTTCCAGCGCTCCATCGGTAAAAGGATTGTAACCCAAATCCAAAAGGGTCAAATTCTTTAAGTTACTGATTTGTGTTGGCAGGCTCGTCAATTGGTTCTCTCTCAAATCCAGAAAGGTCAAATTCTTCAACTCCCCGATTTGCGCGGGTAGGCTCGAAAATTTGTTCCAGCTCAAATACAGCCCAGTCAAATTCTTCAACTCCCCGATTTGCGTGGGCAGGCTTGTCAATCCGATGCCGCTCAAATCCAAAAAGGTCAAATTTTTCAACGCTTCGATTTGTGCGGGTAGACTCGTCAATTGGTTCACGGCCAAACTCAAGTGAGTCAAATTCTTCAATTCCCAGATTTGTGCAGGCAGGCTCGTCAATTGGTTTTGCCTCAAATTCAAGTAAGTCAAATTTTTCAATTCTCCAATTTGTGCGGGCAAGCTTGTCAGTTCGTTTCCCATTAAATGCAAGTAAGTCAAATTCCTCAACTCCCCGATTTGTACGGGCAGGCTCGTCAATTGGTTGAAGCCCAAACTCAAGTAAGTCAAATTCCTCAACTCCCCGATTTGTACGGGCAGGCTCGTCAATTGGTTGAGGCCCAAACTCAAGTGAGTCAAATGCTTCAACTCCCCGATTTGCGCTGGTAGGTTCGTCAATTGGTTCCCCCTCAAATTCAAGTAGGTCAAATTCCTCAACTCCCCGATTTGTTCGGGCAGGCTCGTCAATTGGTTCCCACCCAAACTCAAGTTAGCCAAATGCTTCAATTCCCCGATTTGTGCAGGCAGGCTTGTCAAATGGTTGGCTCCCAAATCCATGATAGTCAAATGCTTCAATTCCCCGATTTGCGCAGGCAGGCTATCCAAGTTATTATTGCTCAACAGCAAAAACTCCAATTGCTGGTACTGAAAAACTTCCGCAGGAATCTCCGTCAATGCTTTTCCAGATAAGTCCAAAATCCTTATTTCCGGCTTCAAATCTTTAATATCGTAAGCAACCGGATAGGCATTGCCCAAGGTATCCAAGAGAAAATCCCCTACTTCTCCTTGCTTTTTGACCTTGGCAAAGCCCCTATCATCAAACTGTTCCGCCTTTTCCCATTGGCCGAGTTTGGGCACTTCGTCTCCGTTTTTGTCAATGAAATAGAAAACTTTTCCGTATTTTTTTTCTCCATACGCCAAGGCAAACCTGCCTGCGTAGAAGTAAAAAGCTTTAATCAGTTTATTGGCTTGTTTCAGGGCAGTTTGGGCCTCGTTTTTTGCTTTTTCAGTCTCGGCCAGGGCCTGTTGTGTTTTTTGCTTTTCTGCTTTGGCGGCTTTCTCCGCTTTTTCAGCACGTTTTTGGGCAGCAATCGCCGCCTCTTTTTGCCGCTGGATACCATCGAATACTTTCAGGATATAATCAGAAGTGGTGGCGCTGTTGCAATTGCAAATTCTGGCCGCTACCTGTGCCGCCTGGAATTCGGGGAGTGCCTTGTGGAATGAAGCAGAGTCTCTTAAAAATGCCTTTCCCTTTTCCATAAAGGCATCGTATTGGGGACAGTCGGGGCATCCTGCCTCCTGTTGGTTTTGTGCAGGTAGGGTGCTGCGGACAATGCAAAAGAGACATAGGCAAAGGAAAAGTGGTGCTTTCATTTTAATGAATCGATTTTGTTCTTGAGCTCCTGATAGAGACCCAATTCTGGATGTTCACCCAGACTGTCAAGCGCTGCCTGGTAGGTTTTTCTGGCTTCTTCCGGCTTGGGTATCGCCCAATAACTGTCCCCATAGTTTTTCATCTCTTCGGCCACTTTAATTTTTTGATTTAATTTGATGGTCTTAATGGCCGTTTGGGTTTTCTGTTGATTCCGAACCGCCCACGAAGTCAGAATGGCCATGATTACAAAGGCGGCAATGATGGCAGTATAGGTGATTTGGCTGCGTCTTGCCCGGTTGCGCTTTCGCCGCTTTGCCGCGTTGTCGCTTTCGTTCAAATGCCTTTTTTCCGCTTCGTTTAAACTGAGTTTTGGCAAATAAGGCTCGATAAACAACATCTGTTTTTCTGTAAAATACTCCCGCGTTTCGGCTTTCAGGGCTACCTGGCTTTTGACTAGGCGTTGCACCTCCAGGATGGCTATTTCCTCGTCGCTGCGCTTAGCATGTACCTGCTTGGCCAGGGAGTCGTGGGCGATTTCGTAGCGTTGCTCCTGTTCTGTAAAGCGCAGGATGCGGCTATTTGAAAAGGCTTCCAACGCGCTGTGGATGAGGGTAGATGAAAGGTCGGGCATGCGCTTGCAAATATCCATTTCCGGCAGCGGCTCTTTGGTACCTTCCAGGGTAACAAAAGGGGAGAGGATGCGCCAGATGGTTTCGGGTTTTTGTTGAAGTTTTTGAGCGGTTTGCAGCACCTGCTCGTCCAGGAAGTCGCGCAACACATCGCCGATATCGCCCATTTTTTCCAGCTCGGCTACCGTGAACAGGGCATCGGCTTTCCGGCTTTCGTCGCCGGTGATTTGCAGGTAGAGTTTATCGAGGAATACTTGCAGATAGGGCAATTCAATCGCCAGCGTTTTTTCCTTGCCTTTTATCTTGTCGAAAATGCCTGTGGCAATGGCATCCTCCTCGCTTGTTTGCAGGCGGATATTGCCTTCCGGCAGTGCTCCCACCCGGGTGATGACGGTCTTCACCTTATCGAGGTGCATAGGCTCAACCCGCAGTTTTTTGCGGAGTAGTTGGGGCACTCTCCGCTCGAATTCATACAAGTGCCCGAGGTACTCTTCCCGGATGGAGAGAATTACCTTAACGGGCTGCTCTACGCGCAAGATTTCCTGAACGATCCCAATGAAGGTATCTTGTTCGGCCATGTTGCCGAGGATGTAGAGTTCTTCAAGCTGGTCAAAAATGAGGTAAAGGGGCTTGAAATGTCGGAGGTAAATGGCTTTGATGCTTCGGGCCAGGGGCGATAGTTTTGGGGGAAACTGATCTGTGGAAGTGTCGGATATCCAGTCTTCGTCGAGCCAGTCGAGGTTATCGGGTGAAGTGAGGGTGCGACTTGAAGTCAGATC